>JABFSW010000049.1 GCA_013140415.1 Nitrosarchaeum sp. | reverse complement strand
TATGCCAAGATACTAAATTCATCTTTTTTTCTCTTTTTAAAAATATATATAAATACCAAGTAACCGTTTCCAAATTAGAATGAGTTTTAAACGTTCAACAACATCAGTGACATTAGCCCTAATAGCATTGTCAATAATTTCAATAACTTCAATTCAACAGAATGCTTTTGCTCAAGAGACAGGAATGTCAGTTTCAGCTATGGCCTCAGAAGGTTCAGACACTATATCAGTGAGTGGACATACAATGTCACAAATCACAGACATAACGTTTACAGTAATTTCTCCTAGTCTAAATGTAATTAGTGTCGGTCAATTAACACCTGATGCAAACGGAGACTTTGCCACAGAATTCAAAGTAAATCCAATGTGGAAAGAGAGTGGATTTTATACAATTAAAGTTGAACAAAGTCCACATGGAAGTTCATTGTATAAAGCATCACTTCGTGTTGAAATAATCAATGGTATGACTTCAGAAACAGATGTAACTGAATCCAATTTAGAAACAGGATTTTTTGAACCAAAACCTACAGAAAGAAAAGGCTTGATGATTAAAGAATCAAATGCAATGGCAGGATCTAACATAATTACAATAATGGGAACTACAGACAGTGCTAATTCTATCACGATTAAAGTAATAGCACCAAATGGAAACGTAGTTGTTGTTGATCAATTTGCACCAATTCTAGATACAAATAGTCATTTTCTTAAAGACATTACAACTGGAGGTCCATTATGGAATCAAGATGGTCAGTACACAATTGTAGCTCAACAAGGTGACGATCCTAAATACAAGTATTCTATTGAAGTCGGAATAAAAGACGGTGTTGTAATTCCAGAATTTGGTACAATCGCAGTTATGATTCTAGCAGTAGCAATTATATCAATAATTGCAGTATCTGCAAAATCAAGACTAAGCATTATGCCAAGATACTAAATTCACAACTTTTTTCATTTTTTAAGATTATGTGTAATCTGAGATTTGACTTCATCAGAACCCACATGGCATTAGACGGTAAAACCCCAGCCGATAAAGCAGGAATTGAAATAAGAGGCAAGAATAAATGGATTACAGTAATTCAAAATGCTCAATCCAATGCAATTTCAATTAAAACGAAATAGAATGCTGAATTTCTATTATGATATTGAAACACAGTTTATTGAATTAACTCGGATTATCCCACTTGACAATACGGATGACACCTATTCTCCAAGATTATACAGTATTCTTCAAATGTCATGTGGGCAAGTTGAAAATATGTTAAGATTAATTTGCGATAAATTTGGATTTAAATATACAAATCCAGATAAACAAAATACAAAACCTAATTTTTTCTCTTATTACAATCCAATCAATAAAAATGGAATTTTATCAACACAGTGGATCCTTCTTAAAAAAATTGATTTTAGAGATATATCAAAATCATATTCTCCATTAGAACTACAATCTGAGAGAGCCCCATTTTGGTGGACAGGCTATAATGAGACAAAACATGATCTTCCAGATGGATTCAAACAAGGGAATCTAAAGAACACATTATATGCATTATGTGCAGTTTATTCTATCCATTGTATGGCATATTATGCACAACATATAGAAAAACCAGATATTTTCCTCGACAAAAAGAATTGGGTTAATCTATCTGTAAGTTATACAGGTGACGGTGAATTGATTATGGATAGTTTAACCCCATTACCAAAATCAAAATTATTCTATTGTGGAACCCGATTTAACTCAGATGGGGCTTTGATTTAGTTTTATTAAATAAAACACCTATTAACAATTTTTAAGACCACGACAGTAAACACAGAGAAGAACTTGATCTAACCCCCCTGAATTACACAGAATCTTTTTTAAATATACATAAATAGAGATGGGTCCAATTCGCAAATAAGATGAACAACCGTACGTCGTTCGCGCTATTAGCCGTTTTGACTGCAGTCGGTACTTTAACCATGTCATCAGCATATGCTCAAGCATGTGTGGGTTGTGAAGAAGCAGATGATGGAAGAATGGCAGCAAATCAAATGTTGCTTATGGATATGCCAGTATCTGTTTGGACAGATAGAACAACCTATGATCACAATGACAAAATTTTGGTACAAGGCAAAGTAGCACATGTTTCTGGATTTCCAGTAATACTTACTGTTACGAGTCCATTAAACTCTGTCGTTACAATTGCTCAGATAGATGTTGGTAATGATGGTAGTTTTGAAACGACTCTAAATACAGAAGGTGGATTGTGGAAACGTGATGGTACATACACCATTAAAGTCAACTATGGGGCTTCTCAAAATAACAAAGCACTTGTTGAATTAACTGGTGAAGCTTCAGCTATATCAGACAATTGTAGTTCTTCAGAGATAGATCTAAAGGACGGTTATTGTGTACCATACAGTATTTCAGGTGGGATGGTAACTGGTGCAAGCATCAACAATAATGATAACTCAATTATCATTAGAATTAGTGCAGATGAAGATGGAACACTCACATTAACCCCAGACGAATCAATCCTTAGCGGTATCTTTATGGTACTTGTGGATGGACAAGAATGGAATGATGTGGAAATTGATGGCAATGAAGTCACAATAATGTTCCCAGCAGGCGCTGAAAAAATTGAAGTAGTAGGTACTTTCGTAATCCCAGAATTTGGTACAATCGCAGTTATGATTCTAGCAGTAGCAATTATATCAATAATTGCAGTATCTGCAAAATCAAGACTAAGCATTATGCCAAGATACTAAATTCACAACTTTTTTCATTTTTTCATTTTAGATAGTAAAGGAAATATAGAATCATGTAGTCATGAATTTGTGAAGATTGAAATTATTTCCGGAGTTTTAATTTTATTAATGGTTTTTACTTTACCAGCTTTTGCAGAATCGTTAATTTCTGTAGAAACAGATGCTAATTCCTATAAAGAGGGGGAAACCATAGTAATTTCTGGCAAAGTAAGTACCATCATAACAGGTACTCCTGTAACAATGCAAATTTTCGGCCAAGATAATTTAGTAGATATTGCACAGATTACAGTAGCAGAAGACGGTAATTATTCACATACAGTGAGAGCAGAAGGTCCTCTATGGTCTAAAGCAGGTGAATACACAATAAGAGTATCATTTGGGGAAGGAAACATTGCAGAAACTCAATTTACTTTTTCACCAAAAACAGAAACATCTGAAACAAAAACATTTGAAGTAGATGCGGGCAATCATGGCACATTTGATGTAGAATATTCCATAGAAGGCGGAACTGTAAAAAATATGTTGGTAGACGAAGAGATTTTTGCATTAATAGTAATAATAGAATCTACTGATGATGGATCTATTTCATTAGAGATTCCAAGATACGCACTAGATGCAAAAAAACAAGATGAAACAGATGATATATTCATAATAATAATAGATGGAATTGAAGCACCATACCAAGAAACCATAACAGATTCAAATTCAAGAGTAATTACGATCAATTTTGAACAAGGTGATTCAGATATTGAAATAATAGGCACTACCATAATTCCAGAATTTGGCACAATTGCAATAATGATTTTGGCAATAGGAATTATAACGACAATATTTGTTACAAAAAATAAATTTCAGATGCGTATTTAGAATTTAGTTAAAAGAATATTTTTCTTTAAATGGTGAAACCGAACGAAGTTCTGCTGTCACTTTTTTTAATATGTTCACTGTTTCATCTATTTGTTGTTGATTGTTAAATAACCCAAGTGTTAATCTTAACGAACCAGTAATTTGTTCATGTGAAAATCCCATAGCCTGTAAAACATGAGAGGCTTTTTGTGTATGCACTGAACATGCAGAACCAGTTGATGCAGCTATACCATATTCATCTAACTTTATAATCAAATCTTCACCAGCAACTCCAAGAAAAGTAAAATGAGCGTTATTTGGTAACCGATTTTCAACATGGCCATTAAGAATAACACTTGGGATTTCTCTGAGAATTTTTGCAACAAGATAATCACGAAGTTTTTTCATGTGAGAGATATTATCAGATAAATTGAGTTTAGCAAGTTCGCATGCTTTTCCAAATCCCACAATATTTGCTACATTTTCAGTGCCTGAACGTAAACCATGTTCTTGACCTCCTCCTAAAATAATTGGATTAATGTCAATTCCTTTTCTAATGTATAATGCCCCAATTCCTTTTGGTCCATTAATTTTATGGGAGGATATTGAAAGTAAATCTACACCTAATTTTTTAACATCGATTGGGATTTTTCCAACAGCTTGAACTGCATCTGTATGAAATGGAATATTTTGCTCATTACATAGTTGAGCAATTTGGGCAATAGGTTCTACTGTTCCCATTTCATTATTTCCAAACATAATTGAAACAAGACAAGTATTATCAGAGAGAGAGTTTTTTAGAACAGATAGATTCACTACCCCATGAGTATCAACAGGTAAATAGATTACATCAAACCCATCTTTGGCTAATTTTTTACATGGTTCAAGTATAGCATCATGTTCAATAGATGAAGTAATTATTTGAGAATGAGGTTTTTTCTCTGCAATTCCATAAAGTGCAGTGTTATTGGATTCAGTTCCACCGGAAGTAAGTAAAATTTCAGAAGAATCTGCATTAATCAACATAGCAATTTGTTTTCTAGCTTTTTCTATAGCTTTATTGGCTAATCTACCGTAACGATGTATGGAAGAAGGATTGCCATATTGTTCTTTAAGATAGGGCAGCATTGCTTCTAAGACATCTTCATGAATTTGTGTTGATGCCGCATTATCAAGATAGATCAATCTGTAATCACGTTAATTTTTCCTGGTCTATACCCATCTGGATCGATTTTAACTGATAAAAATCCAATTAATTTTAATTTGCCAGTTATTTCATCTAAAATGCCATCCTCAAAAACAGAAATTTTATCTTTATCCACTTCAATTTTAGCAACTCCATTAAGATCTCTAACTCTAACTTGTTTTAAATTTGTAATTTGTTTAACAATTGTTTCTCCTAATTCTATTCTAGTTAATTTTTCAGTTGTGACTTTTTGTCCCCAAGGAATACGTGATGCTAGACAAGAATTAGATGGTTTATCATATATGGACAATCCTATCAGTTTTGCAGTTTTTCTAATGTCATTTTTTGTAAAATTGGTTTCTACCAATGGACTTCTAATACCATTTCTTTTTAATGCTTCAATTCCAGGTCTATAATCACCTAAATCATCCAAATTAGTCCCATCTACAATAAATTTAACATCATGTTCTTTTGCCAGAGTAATCAAATGATCACCTAACTCCATTCTGCAATGAAAACAACGATCAGATGCATTTTTAACAAATTCTTCATTTTGAAGCTCGTCATAATCTAAAAGAATTTGCTTTATTCCTATCTCTGAACAAATTTGTTTGGCTGTTTCAAGTTCCTCTTTTGATAAAGTTTTGTAGTCAGCAGTAACTGCTATTGCAGAATGCCCTAATTTTTGAAATGCAGCATATGCTACAAGTGCACTATCTACTCCACCGGAAAGAGCAACTATCACCTTGGTTTTGTTTCCAAACCAATCAATGAGGTTATCAAGTTTAGCCATAATCAATACCTAATTGCATAATTTCTGTTCTAATCAATGATTCTGTTTCCTTTATTGACTTGTTTAATGTATTTGCAATTAATTTTAAGTCATCAAATTCAATTTTGAAGTTGTTTTTTCCTTTAAAGGATGAAACTTTGTATTTTACTACAAATTCTTTTCCATCAAGAATTAATTTAACGTCATGAGTTGTTCTTGGAATGATGAAACGATTTGAAGTGGTTACACGAATTCCCAAAGTTCCAGTTTCAATTACCAAGATATCCATAATTTCATGTACAAAAGCATCATCACAAATTACAGATATGAGATTTGTTGGTCTTCCTTTTTTTGTAATACCATGGTAAATAGAAACATCTTTGGCGCCTGTATTCATAATTTTTTCAATTAGATTGCCCATGATTTCTCCAGATACATCATCAACATTTGTTTCTAGAATTTTAACAGAATCTAATTGAAAATTATTTTTTTGGGTTCCTTTTACAATCTTTAACACATTTGAAAATTCATCAAAGTCTTTTTTTCCTGCACCATAACCAATAGAGGTTATCTGCATTAACGGATAATAATCCATGGAAGTTTTTGAAAGATTTACAAGAATACTAGCGCCCGTAGGAGTAGTCAATTCATCTTTTACTTGACCACCATAAATCGATAATCTAGAATTTTTTAAGATTTCAAGAATAGCACTTGCTGGATTAGACATAGTACCGTGGGAAAAAGTCATGTTTCCTCCACCTACTGCAATAGGCATACAAATAATTTCTTCATCAAACATACCTAAATCATCTACTGCGATTGCAATTCCAACAATATCTATCAAAGTATCAATACTAGATGCCTCGTGAAAATGAACCGAATCTATAGGGATACCATGAATTTTTGATTCAGAAGAAATTAGTGTGTCAATACAAGATTCTGCAAAAACTTTTGCTCTATTAGAAAGACCAATCTCTTTTGCTAAATCCATAATTGCTTTTTTTATTTCAATGCCCTTTCGTTCATGAACATTTTCATCAATTTCTAAAAATAGTGCAGTCGCTTCTATACCATGTTTCTCGATTTTTCTAAAGTCAATTTGTTTAATGATGGAATTTGGTAGAAATTTTTCAGATAGTTTAATACCGTTAAGAATTTTGACTTTATTTGCACCCAGATCCACTAAAGAGCAAAGAAGCATATCACCAGATATGCCTGCAATTTGAGGATCTATAACAACAACCATAGATTGAAAATTACTAAAAATGCATATAAATTCTATCTAAATAGAGAAAAAACTTCATTAGATTTAATTATTGAAAATCAACAGCTCAATTTATGATTACAATAATAGGTTCAGGAAAAGTTGGTGGAGATGCAGCTTTATTTTCAGCATTAAAGCGATTAGATGATCAAATATTATTACTTGATGTTGCAGAGGGGTTACCACAAGGTGAAGCAATGGATATCAATCATATGTTATCAGAACAAGGAATTGATGTAGAAGTAAAGGGTTCAAATAATTTTGCAGATATGAAAGGTTCCAATATAGTAGTAGTAGTAGCAGGCTCTGGAAGAAAACCAGGAATGACAAGAATGGATCTTTTAAAAATTAATGCAACTGTTGTTAAAAGCGTTGTAGAAAATATCAAAAAATATGCCAATGATTCTATGATAATTCCGGTGACAAATCCACTTGATCCAATGGCATATGTTACTTACAAGGTTTCAGGATTTGATAGAAGCAGAATATTTGGAATGGGTGGAATGTTAGATTTATCCAGATTCAAGCAATTTATACATGAAGCCACTGGACATTCTCGTGATTCCATTAGAGCGCTTGTGATTGGAGAACATGGTGAAAATATGTTACCTCTACCAAGATTCTCCTCAGTTTCAGGAATTCCACTTTCTTCACTTCTTCCAAAACAAAAAGTAGATGAACTTGTCCAAAACACAAAACAAGTTGCAGCCAAGGTTATCGAATTAAAAGGTGCAACAGTACATGCACCAGGAAATGCAATTTCTGCAATGATTGAATCAGTGGTAAGAAATAGAAAACAAGTGATACCTGTTGCAACATATCTTGATGGAGAATATGGTCATTCAGATGTAACAATAGGAGTTCCAGCAGTAATTGGAAAGAATGGCATTGAAAAAATAATCGAGTTAGAACTAAATGCTGAAGAAAGACAGGTATTTGATACTGGAGTACAAAGTGTAAAGAGTGCAATTTCAGGCATACAAATCTAAGCATTTTTTTATTCAAATAAATATGAAATATCATTGGAAATTCATGAAATTTTAGAGTCTCTGGAAAAAGGAAAAATTTCAGTAAATAATGCAAAAAAGCTATTATCACTATATTCAATTGAAAAAATAGAAGGCATTGCCAAAATCGACATAAATAGAAGGAAAAGAAAAGGGATACCAGAAGTAGTTTTTGCAGAAACTAAAAAATTAGATGAAATTAAAAAAATAATTAAAAAAACACTAGAGAAAACAAACTCAGTTGTAGTTTCAAGAATCAATAAAGGTGATTATTCAAAAATTTTATCGTTTGCAAAAAAATTAAAAGTGAAAGTCAAAACTGGAAAAAATTCATCAACAATATTACTTTTTAAAAACCCAATAAAATTTGAGGGTGGGAAAATAGGCATACTTACAGCTGGAACATCAGACATAGGAGTTGCTGAAGAATCGAGGTTGATGTGTGAGGCAATGAATTGCAAATGCATTTCTAGTTACGATGTAGGAGTTGCAGGAATTCAGAGAATTTTTCCAATTTTGAAAAAAATGATAGGAGATGAAGTAGATTGTATAATTGTAGCTGCTGGAATGGAAGGAGCGCTAGCAACGTTGGTTTCATCAATGGTAGATATTCCAGTAATTGGAATACCTACATCGGCGGGATATGGTTATGGTGGAAAAGGAATTGCGGCCCTTGCATCAATGCTGCAAAGTTGTTCATTGGGATTATCAGTAGTCAACATAGACAACGGAATTGCAGCTGGTGCGATAGCAGCAAATATTGCAAATAGAGCAGTACAAAAAAACAGAACAAGATGAAATTAATAATTTAGAAAATTATGCGGTCAGGTTACCTCGTAAATCATATATACCATACAAGAACGAATCTTGTTAATATTGGCTGGAAAACGAATTGTACTCACTGCTGATCGTAGTTTAATGACAAATTATAGAGGGAATTTTCTTTATGGATTTATTGCGTGTGGACCATATGAAGTACTTCCAGAATGGGTTTTTGACAAAGTTTTCTGCCCACCTGTTGAAACAGACCCAATTACAGGCGAGTCAAAAGTTGCTCAAGTCGGATTAAGAAGAGTGGAGAGTGCATTACTACAAGGATACAGACGCGATGAAGTCTTTATTGCAAATCCAGAGATGTTAGAAAAATCAATTGGCCCAGATACTAAAGTGGTTGGAATTAATGTGATGGATCCTCTTGGAATGGCACCAGTTACAACAACTATGTCACCTGAAAAATTATCATACGTTGCAATGAAATTCAAAAAAATGTGTGCCAGTATCATTCAACTAAAAAAGAAATATGATTTTCATGTAGTAGTTGGTGGAAACGGTGCATGGGAGTTAGCAAAATCAGATAGAATGCAAATTCATGGAATTGATACAGTTGTAGTGGGAGAAGCAGATGAATTAGCATTAGACTTATTTCATGATTTAGAAAAAGGTGATGCACCAGAACTAATGCATTGTTTTGTAAAGAACATACAAAATATCCCAGTTATTGAAGGACCTACAATAAATTCTCTCATCGAAGCAATGAGAGGTTGTGGTAGAGGTTGTGACTTTTGTGATGTAAATAAGAGATCAAAAAAAGATCTGCCATTAGAAAGATTACAACATGAAGCAAAGATTAACCTAGATTACGGATTTGATTCTGTTTGGTTGCATTCTGATGAGATGCTACTTTATGGATGTGACAACAGAGATTTTATTCCAAACAGAGATGCAATTACAGAACTTTGGAAAGGCCTTAAAGGATTAGGAGCCAACTTTATTGGAACAACACATATGACTTTCTCAGCAGTTGCAGCAGACCCAGAATTAATGCGACAAATTTCAATGATTAACAAACAAGATGAAACCGGCAGATGGCTTGCAACAAATTTGGGAATTGAAACAGTTGCACCAAATATGGTAAAGAAACATCTTGGTGTAAAAACAAGACCATTTGCACCTGAAGAATGGGGTAGTGTAGTAATAGAAGGTGCAAAAATTTTAAATAAAAATCACTGGTTCCCAGCTGCAACAATCATCATAGGTTGGCCAGATGAGACTCCAGATGATGTTCAATATACAATTGATATGATGAGTGACTTTAGAGCAATGAATTTTAGAGGATTGGTTGCTCCGTTACTTTACCAAGACTTTAGTGAAAAGAATTCTATGCATTTTGGAAACTTGAATGAGGCACAGTTTACATTATTTTGGAAATGTTGGGAAAATAATCTTCGAGTTATCAATGACATCATTCCAATTATTCTCAGAAATAAAACATACGGCCCACCAATGAAAGTATTCATGTATGGAATTCTAAAAGCAGGTACATGGGCAATTATGAGATATCTGAGAGGTTTATGTAAAGATCTATTCAATGGACGAACTCCAGATGAAATAATCGACAAATATGCTAGAAGTAGATCAATTTCTGCCCCTAAAATTCTAACAAAGAAATTATAGATTTTTAATAGCTTCGTCAGCTATAGTGTTTCTTTTTGGTGTTAAAGAAACAAAGTAATTTTTGTCTGCTCGTTCAATAGCATCAACTTTCTTGAAAGACTTTGAATTTACATCGAATTCATAAATTCCAGATTCAAGTGTACCTTTAGCATAAATCATAAGATATGTATCTCCATTTGCAGGATTGAGTGGGATAAATGCCATAATGTAACCCTTATACGAATTAATTGGCATTGTGTTTTTCATAGGTGGGGCTGCAGATGCCATATACAAGAAGAGTTCTTCGATGGTAGCAAATTCTTCATATTCTATATGCATTAAGAATACGAGTTTGTTTCAATATAATAACTTAGAGTAATAATACTAGAAAATTAAAGAAAACAGGTTTTAATTTTTGTAAATTTATAATGAGTTTTGGATGACACCAAACAAATGTTCAAGTCTTATTAAAATTCCAGAAAGAACCATCGTTGGATGATTCCTTCTGGATTGTTGGCGTGCAAACCAATTATTTTTATAAAAAGGATTTTTGGCATTAAATGTTTGGTTAAAGAATAGAACAAAGGAATCAAAGAGATAACAAAAAAGAAAAACTATTTAGAGAATTTATGAGGATTTTCTGAATTTTGCAGCGCCAAGAGCACCTGCAGCAGTAATAATTGCAGCAATAACAGCAGTCCATTGGAAGATGGAATTGTCTTGTTCAGAGTCTGATTGTGGTGTAGATACATCTGCAGGAACTATATCGGGACACCCATCTGTATCTTGATAATTGTTTATGGTTTCAGATTGAATTGGACATTTATCATAATCATCTGAAATTCCATCCTTATCTGAATCTTGAAGAGTGACAACATCTGGACAACCATCTGAGTCATCAGATCCATTTACTGTTTCAGCTTGTGTTGGACAAGAATCAAGGGTGTCGATTATTGAATCTCCATCAGAGTCAGTTATAGGTGAATTATCAGGACAACCATCCTCATCGTCATATCCATTAAATGTTTCAGGAGAACGTGGACAAATATCGGCAGAATTTATAATTCCATCCTTATCTGAATCTTGAAGAGTGACAACATCTGGACAACCATCTGAGTCATCAGATCCATTTACTGTTTCAGCTTGTGTTGGACATTGATCTATTTTATCATCAATTCCATCATTGTCAGTATCTTTTGGTGCTACTACATCTGGACAACCATCCAGATCATCATTACCGTTAACTGTTTCAGCTTGTGTTGGACATTGATCATTTGAATCAGAAATGCCGTCACCATCAGTGTCAGTTGGTGGAACTACATCTGGACAACCATCCAGATCATCAAAACCGTTAACTGTTTCATCTTGTGTTGGGCATTGATCATTTGAATCAGAAATACCGTCACCATCAGTGTCAGTTGTTGCGGGATTTGTATCAGGGCAACCATCTGTATCTTGATAGCCATTCAATGTTTCAGATTGTGTTACACATGTATCAATAGAATCAGGGATACCGTCACCATCAGTGTCAGTTGGTGGAGGAACTACATCTGGACAACCATCTGTATCTTGAAATCCGTTAACTGTTTCATCTTGTGTTGGACAAGAGTCTGAAGAATCAGGGATACCGTCACCATCAGTGTCAGTTGGTGGAGGAACTACATCTGGACAACCATCTGTATCTTGAAATCCGTTAACTGTCTCAGGATCAGTTGGACAAGAATCTGAAGAATCAGGGATACCGTCACCATCAGTGTCTGGATCTTGAGCAAATACACTATTTGGCAATAAAATGAATAGTAAAATGAAACCGATTAAAAGCGACTTGGTATTGTTTTTCATATTTTTTTACCTATCTGGTGTTTATCTCAATTCCGATATAAAAAACGTTGAGATCATTTTATCCAGTTTTTGTGAATTGCAGATAAATATAATAAATTTATAAGTTATTTTCTGGATTTCAAGTGTTTGTGAACTTTGAATCCAATTACAGCTGGTGCTGCAATATACATTCCCAAGTTTAAGGCAATTACAGAGATTCCCAATCCCAAGACTTCAGCTTCAGAACCATCTTCAGCTAATGTCATAATTGAAAGTGTAGAAATCATTGGAGTGATAAATGCTCTTACTGCTTCTTTGAACATTGGATGTT
>JABFSW010000108.1 GCA_013140415.1 Nitrosarchaeum sp. | reverse complement strand
GTGGACAAGCTAGACGACCAAGAAGAGAACCTGAAGAAGAAGCTTGGATTCCAAAAACAATTTTAGGAAAAAAAGTAGCTTCTGGAGAAATTAATTCTATTGAAGAAATTATTCAAGATGGTTTAAGAATTCAAGAAGCCGGTATCATTAAAAAATTATTACCTGATTTGAAAAGCGAAGTTATTGATGTAGGTATTATTCAAAAAATGACTTCTAATGGGCAATCTACTAGATTCAAAGCAATTGTTGCAACTGGTAATGAAAATGGTTACTTGGGAGTAGGTCAAGGAAAATCTAAACAAATGAGAATTGCAATTGAAAAGGCAACAAATCAAGCTCTTCTTAATGTAAGTCCAATCAAATTAGGATGTGGTAGTTGGGAATGTAGATGTGATCAAAAACATTCTGTTCCATTTAAAATTCGAGGAAAAGGTGGAAGTGTTACAATTGAAATAATTCCAGCTCCTCGTGGATTGGGTTTAGTAGCTGGCGGTAAAATTAAACGACTATTACAATTAGCAGGTCTTAAAGATGCATGGACAACTGCAAAAGGCTCTACTCCAACAATGAATTCTACTTCTAAAGCTATATTGGACTGTCTAAAACAGACATTTAGTCAAGGTTGATATAAAATGGCAAATGCATATCTTGTAGTTAGAATAAAAGGTCAAGCTGATTGTCCTTATTGGGCAACTACTACTATGACTTTGCTAAAATTAGATAAAAAATATCGTGCTACAATTTTACCTGCTAAAGACAATACATTGGGAATGTTAAACAAAGTAAAACACTATGTATCTTGGATTGAATTAGATGCTAGTTTAGCAAAAGAACTCATTGATAAAAAAGCAAGAAAAGATGGTTATCAAAAAATTACTGCTACTGATCTTAAAGAACTTGGATTTGCCAGTACTGAAGCACTTGGCTCAGCACTAGCTGAAGGAAAAGCAACTCTTTCTAAACTAAAGCCTCTAAAGCCTTGGTTTGCTTTAGCTCCACCAAGACATGGATTCAAGCGAAGCACCAAAAAACTGTATGGACAAAAAGGTATACTAGGACAAAATAAAGATCTTGGAACATTGGTAAGGAATATGATGTAAAATGGCAACAAGATTAAGAAAAACAAGAAGATTAAGAGGCGGACGACATATGGGATGGGGACAAGTAGGTCAACATCGTGCAAGTGGTCACAAAGGAGGTCTTGGAATTGCTGGATTACATAAATATCATTTTAGTACTTTGCTAAAAGAAAACCCAGATCATTTTGGACATGATTCTACTCACCCACCTCACCCAATTATCACAAGAAAATGGGCCAGTGTCCGTGATCTCGATGACCTATTCTCAAAATTTGGTAAAGAAGAAGGAGGAAAGAAAATCATAGACCTCATAACTGCTGGATATGATAAACTCCTTGGCGGCGGTAAGGTATCTAACCCATACACCGTCAAAGTACCAAGATTTACTGCAACAGCAGAAGAGAAAATAAAATCAGTAGGGGGAGAGGTGCTAGCTGATAATGGCTGAAGGTAGCGTAACTACTCTTATTAGAAAAGTTGTTTTCAAAGCAGAACCATATATTCCTCAAGTACCAAAACCAAAAAAAAAGATACCACTACAAACTAGATTGATTTGGTCTGGAGTAGTATTGTTAATCTACATGGTCATGGGGCAGACTCCATTATTTGGAGCAACAGCACCAGAGTTTGATTTTCTACAATTTGCCAGAGTCATTTTTGCATCTCAACAAGGAACATTAGTTGAACTAGGAATTGGACCTATTGTTACCGCAGGTCTCTTGATGCAATTGCTTAAAGGTTCAGATATTCTAAAGTTTGACTTTAAAAAACCAGAAGAAAGAGGAGTATTTCAAACTGCTACTAAACTAGTAACCTACATTGTAATTATAGCTGAATCCATCGTATATGCAACTGCTGTTTACGGTCCAGGTGTGCCAGAACCATATGTCTTGTATGTTATGATTGGTCAATTGATGGCTGCATCAATTATCATTATGTTCTTAGATGAATTAATCCAAAAAGGCTGGGGTCTAGGTAGCGGAATCAGTTTATTCATTATGGCCGGTGTCGCTCAACAAATTTTATGGAGTTTATTTAGCCCATTGCCAGCTGGTGATGGCGGTACTATTGGCATCATACCCTATATTGGTCAATCCATGATGAATGGAGATTTATCCAATGTATTATTCCGTTCAAACCAACTGCCTAGTATTTTTGGATTATGTCTGACTGTCGGTATTCTATTAATTCTAGTATTTACCCAAGGAATGAAAATTGAGATTCCTATTGTTTCTACAAAATACCGGGGATTCTCGGCAGTATATCCAATTAAACTGATGTATGTCTCTAACATTCCTGTAATACTTGCGTCAGCTCTAACTGCAAATGCTGTATTTATGGGTCAGATGTTATGGGCAAACTTTAACCCCAGAAACAATAATGTATTCATGAATATTCTAGGTCAATTTGATCCTACTAGTCCTTCAACTCCAATTGGTGGGCTTATCTATTACATTACTCCACCAAGAGGATTAGCCATTGCAGTTTTGGATCCTGTAAGAGCTATAGGTTATGTGCTGTTTATGGTTGGTATTGTAGTTTTATTTGGCAGATTATGGGTTGAGCTAGGAGGTTTATCACCAAAAAGTGCAGCTCAAAACTTACTTGATGCAGATGTACAAATTCCAGGATTTAGAAGATCAAATGCACCTGTAGAAGCATTACTTGCCAAATACATTCCGTCTGTTACAATTCTCGGTTCTATAATTTTGGGTTTGTTAGCTGGGGTGTCTGATGTTTTAGGTGTTTTTGGTTCTGGAATTGGAATTTTGCTTATGGTGGATATTCTTATCAATTATTACACTCAACTAGTAAGAGAACAAGTAGAAGTTGTAATGCCACGTCTTGGTGCTTTACTTGGCAGAAAGTAGAAAAGTTGTAGTGGTAGGAATACCTGGTGTTGGAAAAACTTCTTTATTGCAAAAACTAGCTGAAATCTTAAAAGATCATAACAAAAGTGTCAGCGTTAATAGTTTTGGAAGTATCATGTTTGAAGTTGCAAAAGCAAATGGCATTAAAGATAGAGATGAACTCAGGAAATTGCCTCTATCTGAACAAAAAAATCTTCAAAAAATCACTGCTGAAAAACTTGCAATGCTAAATGATGATGTGGTAATTATTGATACACATGCTTTTATTAATTCTCCTGAAGGATATTATCCTGGATTGCCAGAACATGTTTTGAAAATTCTCAAACCTACCAACTTTGTGTCTGTTTCTGCAAAACCTGAGGAAATTTACAATAGAAGAATGAAAGATAATACTCGAAATAGAGATCAAATTTCAATTGATAATATTAAAAAAGAATTAGACGTACAATCTGGTATGA
>JABFSW010000182.1 GCA_013140415.1 Nitrosarchaeum sp. | reverse complement strand
TTGACGATGTTTGGTAATTATTTTCTTAGTCTATGAATTATCATAGCAGGTGCGACAAAATACATTCCAACATTCATCAAAATAATTCCTATACCATATCCTAACATTTCTTGTTCTGAATCAATATTGACATGATTTAGTATTGATAATGTTGTTAACATTGGTGTTAGTGTTAGTTTAATCGCTTCTTTGAAAATTGGCTGTTCTCTTTCTAGATCAGCTATTGTTGGGGAGAATGAATAGTATAGTTGGTTAAATCCAGTCATAAATGCAGTACCTGACTGTGTTGTTAGAATAGTATTGTCTCTTAGCTCTCGTAGTTGTTGTACTTGTGGAGCTAGTTCGCTGCCATATGTAGCAGTAGCAATTAGACACCCACCTCCTTTTTCTTCAGTTTTGCCTGTAAAATCATCTATTGCTGAGTTTGTTTCTTTAATTGGTTCAGATATTATTTTAAAAGAATTAACAGAATCTTCAAATCTAGAAATTTGATCATTAAAGTTATCTACTCCATTACTATATGCAAAAGTATAAAATTTTTCTGTAGTTGAAATGATCACCTCTCTAAATTGTACATTATATGATTCTCCGTTACTTTGAAAAAAACCTCTAGCATTAGTAACATATGCTTGTTTTCCATTAATTGTTGATTTGTCTTGAGAAATAATTTCTAAATTACCTGATGCAAGTGCATTTTTTAGAAATTCAGTTTTTTCTTGGATCAAATCATCTAGAGTTTTTCCCTTGGCATTAGTAATGGTCAGAGAGATTACTGGATTAATTGGTCCAACTTTAGGTCCTACAGCAACTACATCGGGAGCATTTTCATCAGTTTTTTCTGGTTGTTGTAATAACCAGCCTTCAGGTGCATTAAATACAATATCTAGTGCTTTATTTTCATAAAGCTGACTACCTGAAGAATTTGTAATTGGCATAGTAATTCTTTCAGGATCTGATAGCTCAAGTAAATCAGATACATCAGAACGGACCACAAGTTCAGCTTTTGTAATTTTTACTTGTTCAGTATTTACTGGAATGTCTTTGTCTCCTGTTTCCACTGAAGCAATCTTGTCAAGTGTTTCAAAACTTTCTTCTGTTACAATCCTACCAAAGGCAGTATACTGTTCGTCAAGAAAGTTTGAATCTTTATGAACTATAAAAAATTGAGAACCTGCACTGTTTGGATCAGTTGATCTTGCCATTGAGACAATTCCACGATTATGCTTTATTGTATTAAATTCAGCATTTACAGAATAACCTGGTCCTCCACTTCCCCAAGTGCTTTGATCTCCATCTTTTGTATTTGGATCCCCTCCCTGAATCATAAATCCAGGAATTATTCTATGAAATATTGTGCCATCGTAGAATCCGTTTTCAGATAATTTAACGAAATTAATAACATGATTTGGAGCATCATTTGGAAACAACTCTATCACAATTTTTCCAAGATTAGTATGTAAAATTACTAATACATCATCAGATTGTGCAAATGACTGATTTCCTAAATTAATTAAAAGTAATGACAGAAATATTATGATAAGAATTTTTTTCAATAAATTTTCTCACAGTATCCTACTTAAAAGCTAATTGCATTAGTTTTTAACAAGTTAAAATAATAAATCAATATGGAACCTGATGAAAAAATTCAAGCACATATGGTTTCAGTATGGAGAGAGTCGAAGAAATTCTTTTCAGTTGGAGGAAAAGAAGGTATGTTAGTTTTAACTGATAGACATTTGATGTTTATCCACAAGACAGAGGCTAAAATGAAGTGGTGGCAAGCTATTAGGCAAAGACAAGTTATCAATTTCTTAAAATCAAAAAATACTATGATTCGTCATGATGGTTATGAAGAAAGTAATCTAGTAGAGGATATGGTAAATAAAAAAAATACACAGTTGTCATTGGATGATATTTTGAATATTACACATGAGGAAAAGGAGTGGGGTAGCATCTTACTACTAGAATATGAAAAAGATGGTAAACGACAAAAATATCAGTATGCAATTGCCCAGGACTGGGTAAAATATCCAATTAAAGAGCCTACAAAATACATGAAAGTAGATTGGGAACCTTTTGTGCAATATATTAAAGACAGGCAAAAATTTACAAAGTAAAATTGGGAAAAATTTATGCTGTCGGTGTAGGACCAGGTTCGCCAAAATATGTTACTGAAATTGTAAAAGAAATAATACAGAATTGTGATGTAGTAATTGGTTACAAATACACGTTAAAAACAATTGAAGATTTACTTGTAGGTAAGGAAATCTATGAGATTACAATGAATAATCAAGAGGAATCATATCAAAAAATTCTTGCAGAATTAGATGATCGTTCTCTGGTTATTCCATTTACAGGTGATGTTAATTTTTCAGAATCTGAAGTTGTAGATAGGTTAATTGAGATTTTTGGTGAAATAGAAATAATTCCAGGAATAAGTTCAATCCAAGTTGCTGCATCAAAAGCAAGAGTGCCACTTGATAAATCCAAAGTAATTACAATGCATGTAACAACTCCAATTGAAGAAAAGAAACTAGAATTGCAGAAAGCATTGATTGATGGATATAATGTAATTTTAGTTCCAAGACCGTGGCCTAAACAACCTGACAAGCATTTTATGCCATCTGAAATTGCAATATATCTAAAAAATAATGGGTTTAATACAGAAAGTATGAAGGTTCATGTTTTTGAAGCATTAACCACTGAAAATGAGACTAGTTTTGTTGGAGTTGTAAAAGATTTGGAAGGGAGAGAATTTTCTGATTTATCTGTAATGGTTTTCAATCAGTCTGTTTTGGATTCATATATGAATTACAAATGGCAGTGGAAAAATTAGTTACCCAGATTTTTTCCTTGTCCAAGAATTAAATTATCTTCAATATTTGGAAATACATAGGCCACAATTTTCATCCAGTGGTAATCAGGATCATACAATCTGTAAAATCCAGCAGTATCTAATGTAATATTAGTTGATTGACCTGGTAATATTTCATCAGTTGAAATTCTACCATCAGCAGTAAATTGATTATAACGATCATTGTCGTTTTCTGTTCCACTAAGAATACTGTGTGATACCACATCGTCATTTACAATAGTAATTGTTGTTCCTGGTTCAATTGAAATTCTATCTTGTGAAAAATATCTAAGATTTAATGAATTAGTTGATTCTGACGCTGCTCCAACATCAATGTATGTACCTACACCTTGAGTTGATGAACCTTTAAGAATATGGATTGTAAGTTTTTCATCTGTTTTAGATTCTGTTGATGTGGGTTTAATTTTTGAGAGCTCTGATAGTTTTGCTGTGTATATTATTTTGTAATCATTATCATCAATTGTTATTCTTCCTGTAAATCCATAAACTGAGGCAGTCTTACTTTCTTCAACTAGTCTTCCAAAAAATCTAATGGATGCT
>JABFSW010000137.1 GCA_013140415.1 Nitrosarchaeum sp. | reverse complement strand
ACTGCACTTCCAGGAATCAAATTATTATTTAGAGATCAGATTGCTGAGATGTATGAAGAAAATGTGAAAGCTAGGGCTGGTATAGTACCTGCCGTAGAAAAAATAACTGATAAAGAAGTTCCAATTCTTGAAGAAACAATGAAACGAATTTACATCTAATTTTTAGGCTAATTATTTTACCTAATTATAGAATAAATAATTAATAACGATGAATAGTTCTTATTTCTTTCTAAGAATAAATTGCATTAAAGCTTCTTTTGAATAATCTATTCCATGTGTCTCTTCTGTATGTTTTCCAAATTCTTCGATTACTTGCTCTATTTGACCCTCAACTACAAAATCACACTCAAAACCATAATCAGCACATTTTAGTTTAGCCATGTCTAATCTCCAAATCTCTGGATATAAATATTAAAAGATCATATTCTCTCGTAAAAATAGAATAATCCGCTAATAGTTCAAAAAAGGGTTTTCGTCACATTCATTGTTATAATATACTATTTTCCAAATTGTTTAATTGAATTTTTATTTTTATATATGAATTTGATCCAAGTCTATCTGAGGATATCTACAATCAAAATTTAACAGAAATACATTTATCCAAAGTAGCGAAAATTACTTTGTATGGTAGTAGAACATAAAGCAAAAATTACTTACATGCAATTACTCAAAGAAGATCTTGTTGTCATTCGTTTAATCCCAAATGACGGTATGCCAAAATATACGACAGGTCAATTTCTTACCATAGGATTGCCAATACCATCTGAACAAAAGATTGTTCGAAGAGCATACTCAATTGCATCACATCCTGAAAATCGAGATTATTTTGAATTTGTGATTAGATGGGTTAGGAAGCCTTTACCCGGTCGTGTTACAACTGAATTATTTTATGCAAATGTTGGTGATGAAGTATATTTGGGAGATCCTACAGGTAACGCTTTATTAATTGACGATAAATTGCCAAACGGTCAACCTGACAATAGAAGAATTGTTTGTGTTGGTGGTGGAACTGGTCTTGCACCATTTATCGCTTTTGCTAAACATCTACATGATACTGGAGATAAAAGAGAGATTATTGTTCTTCATGGCGCAAGTTATGTTGATGAGCTAAGTTACAAAGAATTACTGACAAACTTGGAAAATGAAAGTATTGAAAGAGGAAAAGATCAATGGAATTTCAAATATAGAGCAGCCATTAGTAGACCAAAAGAATTCTTTAACAGATCTTGGGCAGGTCATGTTGGTAGAGTTGAATCATTCTTTAAACCAAATAAAAATGGTGTTTCCCCATTAGAAGAAATGGTTGGAGAAGCAATCACAACTGCAAATACCAAAGTCTACATTTGTGGATATCAGGGTACAATTGATGGAGTTATTGAATACTTGGGACCAAAAGAATTTGTTACAAAAGAAGAAAAACGTAAAGATGGAAGTTACGAAATTAAGTACGAATCATACGGATAGATAAAATTAGAACCGTTTGTATTTGTTTTATTTAGAATTTAATTTTTTCAATAATTTTTTTTCGGTATACCTTAATTCATACTTGTAGATAGTTTTTATTTTTTTATTTGTGAAATGACATCATCTATGATTTTCTGATTTGCTGCTGCAATGAATGAAATTCTTGTTTTGTAACTAAGATCTGCATCAAGTGGATTCAAATCCGCATCTAAAAGTAACCCGCCAGCTTCCTTTACTATCACATATCCTGCGGCAATATCTTGAATCCTGATTTTATCTCTTAAATCTATAAAAATATCCATTAATCCTCTTGCAAACAAGGCCATTTCTAGTGCATTTGCACCAAAATGTCTTATGTGATTATGTTGCTCAAATATTGGATGTAATCTCTTCATCAATTCAGCTGTGGCACCTGAAGTGTTTATTCCAATAATTTTGTAAATTGGTTCTTTATCATGAACTTTAATTTTTAACTCATTCAAAAATGCCCCCTTACCTTTTGATGCCCAATACATATCTCCATTTGATAGATTTGTTATCACTCCATCTGTAATGGAACTCAATCTATCTTCAGTTGCAAATGCTAATGAACTACAGAAAAATGGAACTCCTCTTACAGCATTTGCAGAACCATCAATTGCATCCATAATTACAAATCCTTTAGGATTTTTGGACAATTCTACTCTACCACATTCTTCTCCTAAAACAATACAATCAAAATTAATTTCTTTAAGATAATCTAATACTGTTTTTTCAGCAATAATGTCTATATTGCGTGAAATATCTCCACCTGCACCTCTTCCAAAATCTCCTGCAGCATCATCTGTCCCTGCCAAATCTTTTACATTTTCATAAATCTGTTTTGAAACCTCGCGAAGAATTTCAATAACTTCCATCATTTTCTTTTTCATTCTTCGTAATTTAAGTGAAAGAAATTTTATAGTTTTGAAAGCATAAATAACAATAAAGCAGCTCTTCGTATGTGAGTGGAAAAGATCAGTCTGTTGTAAGTAAAGAATCTTTGATGAGTACAAAACCTGGAAAACAAATTATGAAACAAGGATTATTCAAATCGAAAGGTTACAAATTATTTTCTCAATACAAAGAAGAAACAGAAAATGAATTTCCAAATTTTGCAGATAGATTTGCTAGAGATCTCTTACATGAAATAAAATCTGATCTTTCTCCAAATTCAACGCAACAAGCATTTGGCAATGAAGTAGGTTCCACTGAAATCATTCTTCAGGCCTCTGAAATCAATAGTATAAAATCAAAATTAGAAAGTCCAGATGTAATTAAAGATAGGGTACTTCGTATTTTAAATTCAAATTTTGTAAAAATGACTTTTCCTGTATTTAATGCGTTATTTGACGGAGCTTCCAATTATACTGGAAAAAAAGATCCTCAGTTAAGACAAGATATTGTAGAAGGTCATATTTTAGCAATTGATCTTAGTGAACCAATGGATAGAATTGTAGACAAAGATGAAGACTTGGAATATCTTGATGATTACAAACTAATGAATCCATATATTTTGAAATTAGCTCGAGATAAAATTTCTAAAGGTGGAGATGAAGTTCTAAAAGAATTTGAAGAAGGATTCAAAGATGCACGAATAGGTCAATATCTTGATGAGAAATTAAAATCAAAACCAACTAAGATTACAGAAGAAGAAATGAATCTATCTTACAAAAAATATCGTTCTGTGATGGGAACAGCCGGAAGAAATATGGCTTTAGCAGAAAGACCTCTTGGAGAAATTTTCTATCTGGGAATGGCAAGAGCTGCTGAAGGTGTTGGATGTGGAAATGAAATTGAAGACTCTATCAAAAATGGATTTGTAAAAATACCATCTTGGCCATTGTATTACACTTTATTATCAAATGATGTCAAAAAAGGATTTGAAATAACATTAGAAAAAAGTAATTTGTATCTTCAAGATGCTCGTTTAGCACTTAAATTATTACC
>JABFSW010000006.1 GCA_013140415.1 Nitrosarchaeum sp. | reverse complement strand
ATATTATAGAACAACACAATGGAAGCATAACAGTGCAAAATAATCCTACTACATTTACAATAGAAATACCAAAATCTACAAACTTCTAGTTGTAAAATTTCAATGAAAAAGAATGATATAGTATTGATGATTGATTGCTGGGAATGCAAAAAAAAGTAAACGTACTGGATTTTTCAAAACATTTTGAAAAACACATAGAATGATTCAGTCCAAAAAAACATCTGTTATGCACTGCTTTACTTTGTGTATGTCAAATGGCTTGTAAATTACCGCAGTAACTTTGTGTACATCAAGAAGATTAGACTCATCCATAGTAAGATCTCCAGTAACTACAATAATTTTGGAATTTGGATCTATCTTTCTAATGTTTTTAATCGCATAAAACCCGTCATATCTTGGCATTACCAAATCCACAAAGATAACATCAGGACTGTATTTTTCATACAATTCTACTGCCTTCATACCGTCTGTACCTGTAGCAATAACTTTTATGCCAGATATCTCTAACAGATCAGAAAACATGTTAACTATGTCTTGATTGTCATCTATTATTACACAATTGACCATTGCCTATGGCATTCATATGTTCATACTAATATAATATACTGTTATTATGTAACATAACACACAGTTTTTGGTTGTGATGATTTGAATATTTAGATGATTTGTTATTCTTCTGCAATTAAATCATTTTACAACTGCATATACCATGAATCATTTTCTGTGTTCAAAACACAAAATTGCGTTGCAGTCATTGCAATAAATTGTATCTAATTCTATTTTGATATTGGTTGAACCGCATCTAGTGCAAATTTTTATGTCATAAACTTGGCAATGCTTCATCGAATCAGGTGATTCTATCCGTTGACTATCCATGATCATGATATGTTTTTGATTTATTTAACAACTGTACTTTACAACTGTAAAGTTAGAGTCCCTTGTTTGTACCAATTAGTTCGTATGATGTTACATCATAGGATAGCTTGTAGACTTCTTGAAACCCTCCAGATGAAAATCCACCTACATAGAGTATCTTATTTGGTGAATCAAAAGCAATGCTGGTAACTGTAAGATCAATATCTGGCAAGTCTTCCCAAGTTACTCCAAGATCATCTGATCTAACCAAGCCAAATGTATCCACTGATGCAAACAAAATGCCTTGATCATCAAAATTCATCGCAGATACGGTCAATCCTTCATATGCAATATAATTCCAAGTTATACCCACATCATTGGATTTGAAAATTCCGTTTCCTGTTCCTGCAAAGATTAATTGAGAATCATTAGGGGAAATTGCAAGTGCAGAAATGTATTCAGGATATGCCAAGTTTTCCCAAGTGTTTCCAGCATCAATAGTTTTGAATAATCCTCTGCCACCACTATCAAAACCCAAAATCAAATTAGGATCACTATTACTTAGTGTCATGGCATGAAAATCAACTGCTGGTTCCAATACTTTGGCAACCTGTTGCCACGTCATTCCGCCATCTGTACTTTTGATTAATCCAGTGTTTCCACCAGACGAAGGATGCCCACTTGCATATAGAGGAGAGTTTTTGTCGTGTGGTGCGTTAAATGCCATATAGTCTGCTCTTACTTTGTCTACCTTTACTGGAGGAGCACCGCTTCTACTTTGGTAAAAATCTCCATGTGTTGCAATATACAAAATACTGGAATCTGTAGGATCCACACCTATTCCATGAACATGACGCCATTCAACTGTTCTTGTATCAGTTGTTGGCTTTTGATCATTAGAATTAAAGCTGACAGTAATTCCAATTCCAATTATTATGACTCCAATCAAAATAAGAAACTTTGATTTACCTTTCAAATATTATCACAATACACTTTGTAAATAGGATATAAAAAACAAGTACTTTACATTTGTAAAATACTAGATTCAAATATGCAAGAAAGATAACTAATGATATGAAAATATTCATAATTGTACTAGTCACAATTATTGTTTCTACTGGTGGAGCTTTCTATCTATCAGCATACTCTGAATCGAGTCAATCAATGATAACTCATAGTATGGGTGGAATGATGGATATGTGTAAATCCATGATGAACAGCATTCCGCAAGATGTCATAATAAAAACAACTTCTAGTCAAATTGCAAAGATTGGTGAAGAATCTAAAATTATGTTGCTTGTAACAGATAAAAAAGATAATCCACTAGATAATGTAGATGTGATTCTTCACATAGAAAAAGGTGCACCAATGGCATCTATGGATATGTCGATGATGGATATGATGGGAAGAATGATTCAAGCAGAAAATATCGGCTCTGGTCAATATCAGGTAAAATTTACACCAACTGAGAAAGGATACTATACAATGCACACACATGCAATATTACAAGGAAAATCCATGATGTCTATGATGAATAATCACATGGATATTGGAATTATAGCAAAATAGTGCAAAATCTCATGTCATAACTATACATACAATGTGCGGGAGGTGGGATTTGAACCCACGAACTCCTAAGAGATAGGGTCCTAAGCCCTACGCCTTTGACCAGGCTGGGCGACTCCCGCATCGAACTTGCCATTAAACACAAATTTATCTATTATTGAACTACATTATGGCAAAATTTTTTGGAACTAATGGAATTCGCGGAGTCTTTTCTGAAGACTTTACCTTAGAATTTGTACATGATATGACATTAGCAATTGCAACATACTTTACAAAAGGACCAATACTAGTTGGATATGACGGAAGAGAATCAAGTGTAATCATTGCTAAAGTCATATGCTCTGCACTAAATTATGCTGGACTAGATTGCAATGATGCAGGGCTAGTACCAACACCTTGTCTTGAATATGCTGTAAAAAAACTTGGCTACTCTGGTGGAATAATGATCACAGCATCGCACAATCCATCACAATACAATGGAATCAAACCAGCTGCAAAAGACGGTGTGGAAATTTCACGAGAAGATGAATTAATAATTGAAGATATATTTTTGAATAAAACTTGGATAAAAAATCCCTCAAAGTGGGGAATCACAGGAAAAGAAGACAGGGCAATTCATGTTTATGTTGATGGAATAACTTCTCAAGTAAATTCACAGAAAATAAGATCAAAAAACCTCAAAGTTGTTTTGGATTTAGGAAATGGTGCACAGGCAGTAACTGCACCTGTATTTTGCCAATCACTTGGAATCAAAACATTTTTGATTAATGAAAAAGTTGATGGCTTATTTCCAGGAAGAGGTTCTGAGCCAACCCCACAAAATCTATCTGAGCTTTCAAAATCAGTTTTACAAAATAATGCAGATCTTGGAATTGCATTTGATGGTGATGGCGATCGAAGCATTTTCTGCGATGATAAAGGAGAGATACTTAGTGGTGACAAGTCTGCACTGGTACTTGCAAAATTTATTTTACAAAAAAATCCCAACTCTCTAGTTGTTACCTGTTTGAATTCTGGCTCTAATATAGAAC
>JABFSW010000043.1 GCA_013140415.1 Nitrosarchaeum sp. | reverse complement strand
AAAACTAGACATTGATCCAAAAAATACCCTGCTTGTTACAGTATCAGATGTAAAAGAAGGTGTTGAAAATATGGCCAAACACTATGGAATTAATTTGATTTCTGACCCTGATTTTTCAAAAATAATTACACGTGTTGAAGAATTTGTTTCTGCTTGGTATACAAATAACGGTGGTCGAAAATGAAATGTCTCTCATCTAATTCTCTAAAAAAAAGACGTGCTGTAAGCCAAATTATGGGAAGCGTTGTGATTTTGGGTGTTGTTACATCTATTGGCTCTGTAGTTTTGTTCAATGGCATGAATCAAATCAATGCGTTTTCATACGATCTGTCTTTTCATGACAAGCCAAAAAATGAAGCATATCGTGAAAAACTAATGTTTGAGCATGTGAGATTTGAGCCTGGAACTAATCAAATCATTCTTTATCTTGCAAATATTGGAACCACTGAATCTACAATTGAAAGCATTACTGTAGTTCAGATTGACACTCAAAATATTTTAGTTGATTGGGAAGATGGCATCAATTCTACTGTTCAGATCAAAGAATCAAGCGATCCCATTATTCTGAATGCAGATCTTAGTTCACTTACTTGGAATGATCCCCTGTACCTCAACTCTGAATACAAAATATCAATAACCACCTCTAAAGGCAATTTCTTTTCCACCGTTGCCAGTCCATTTAATACATAGAATTACAATGAACGATAAATTCAAATTCAATTCTAAATTGGAAAAAAAATCTAAATTGTATAAACGAAGAGGAGTCACAGATATTATTTCAACTATGTTACTTATGGGAATGACCGTAACTGGTGCTACTACTCTGACGTATTTTGTAAATGATTCATTTGTCTCTGGAAATTTAGCTACTGCATCATCATTGAATACTGCAACAAAATCTGTTCAATTATTGGCATATGACACCAGAGACTCTACAACTTTATTACAATTATCTAATCTTGATAATGAATTTGGAGACCAAAAATTATGTGGCATTTCTTGTACCGGCGTTGGTCTATCTGATAAAATTCCGTCTAATGGCGGTTCTGAATTTATCATGATCAAAATCAAAAATAATAGTATTAATTCAATTTTTCTGGAAAATATCCAATTAAATAATGTCTTACATACATGGGATCCTCAAACATCTGATGCATCTTTGAATACTATCCAAAATTTATCTTCAGGTGGTAGCTATCCCCACGATGGTAAATTTTCAATATTGCCAATTTCATCTACTGTTCAATCTACTAATAATGAAATCCAAAGTGGAAAAACAGTTAATCTTTTGATCAAATTGGGTTCTGATGATCAAGATATTTCATTAAACAAAGGAATTCGTGTTTTGCTAAATATTGGAAGTATTCATCCTGTAGAATTTTTAATTGAGAGTGGTAACGCACGATGATTCTTAATAGTTCATTTTCTCCTGATTCTAGGCGTGGAATTTCATCTGTTGTCGGTGCATTGATTTTTACTGTTTTAATGATTGCTGGTTTTTCTGCTATGAGTTTGGCACTGGATTCCCAAACTGACATTGTAAACACACAACGAGTAGTAGCAGAAATTGAGCTTAAAAAACAACAAGAACAATTTGGAATTACAGTTTTTACTGATGCAAATAATATCTTAAATGTCTCAGTTGATAACAATGGTCAAAATCCAGTTGAAATCTCACGTGTCTGGATAACTAACAAAACTCTGGCAACTCAACCTGCAAAACCATTTTCTGTTAATTCTGATGACGCATTTATCCCAACTGGATTTACCTCAAATGTTCTTTCTAGTCAATCTCTTTACATGATACCTGATACCTATGATGTCAAAGTAATCTCAACATTAGGTACTGTAAAAATTACTGAAGTAACTGTAGGTTCTGGACCTTCATCTGGTGGACTGAGAGTTGAACTAATCACTGATCCTCCAGATGTAATTATTGGACAAAACGTTACTATCGCAATGGTTGTAACAAATACAGGTTCATCAACTATTGAAGATGTTACACCTAACTCTCCAACTGTTACTCCTCTTGCTGCCGTAGTTGCATCCTCTTTGTCAATTCCAACATCAGTTGATCTTACTCCTGGCGAATCTGTTTTGTTTTCTTGGGATTATACAATATCTGGTGGTAGTGGTGATGATGTTACTTTTTCTAGTTATGCTAGTGGAACTAACATTGATGATTTTACTACTGTGACAAGTAACACTGTTTCTGATGTAAGTACATTACGATTACCTACTGATGGCGGTGAATCAAATCCAGAAGATCTAATTGTTTTGACACAAGATCTGTTGGCAAAGCCTGCTATTTTTACAATAATTCCTGGTCCTTTTGGAGATGATGATCAAAAAGCATTATGGGGTGTCAACATCGTTAATCCCACTGCTCAGGATCTGTATGTTAACAAAATTGTTCTTTCCTCAGTTTCAACACAAGGTACAGGCTCTGATGTTATAATTAATGCGGGTTCATGTGGTCCTGTAAACATTCCTGGCACTCCTATAGGTACATGGGAGTGTCCTGCAAATAATCAATTAATGTGGAAAAATCTTGTAAATCCAGCTTTGGTTTCTGGCTATTCTTCAGTCTCTTTTCTAGTTAAAATTTCGCCTGGTGCAATTTCAGGCGGACCTAGTGCTTCATTGGAAACTATTCCTGTAACTGCAAATGTCTTTACCACTTTGGGACAGTTTGGAAAAGCTGGATATGCTACATCATTAGATAATGCAGGAGCACCACTTGCAAATGTATACCTCACTGATAATCCTGGTTCTACTTTGGATTCTGATATTTTCTCATCTATTTCTGGCATTACTAGTGGAAGTACTGTTAGACTCAATGCAACACTAGCTGATTTTGATACTGGGTCATCTCAATTCATTGATGAAGACGTTTCGCGATTGATTATTAATATTCCAAAAGGATGGACAAATCCAACTGTAATTAATGCTCCTGGATTTACTGTTTTATCTCCCATCCAAACTTATCTTGATGGTTCTTCACAAATTGTAGGGTTGCTTCAATCAGATCTTACAGGTGCTGGTGGTATTGCATACACTATCGAATTTGAAGTCACTGCTCCGACTGTTACTACTACTCAGCTTTATGTGATGTACATACTTGCTGATGGTACTACCACCAACGGCTTTACTGCTTTAGGACCATTATCTGAAGTGGTTTTGCAAGTCGTTCCTCCATAAATCTTATTTTTTATTTAGTTTTATTGAGAATAATTTTTGTTGGGTTATTTAACATTGAAATTCTAAAGTTTTATGTTTATCAAGTTGTTAGGTCTCCATCGTCTGCTATCCTCTATGTGATCTTTCTTTTTCAAATTTTTTAATACACTTGTTACCTGATATGCATTTTTTATTTATGAAATAAAAAAAATGTTCAAGTGATTGTTGTGCATTTTGAACACCCATGTATGTTTATGTATAAACTCAATTCAAAATACAATGACAAAATTCACGGCAATTCTGATAAC
>JABFSW010000151.1 GCA_013140415.1 Nitrosarchaeum sp. | reverse complement strand
AGTTATAATGATAATAGTATAATCATTTTTTAGCTCAATTATTGTTTCTTCAATTTTTTGAGTGGCAATTAGATCAAGAGCTGATGCAGGTTCATCCATCAGCAATACTTCAGGTTGGATAGCAAGTGCTCTAGCAATGCAGAGACGTTGTTGTTGACCACCAGATAATTCAATTGCAGATTTTTTTAGATCATTTTTTACTTCATCCCAAAGATATGCCATCTTCAAAGAATCTTCAACAATTTCATCAAGAATTTTTTTATCGCGAACTCCGTTTAATCGAAGACCAGCTGTCACATTATCATAAATAGACATTGTAGGAAAGGGATTTGGTTTTTGGAAAACCATTCCAACTTTTCTTCTATGATATATTGGATCAATATCTTTTGAATAAAGATCAATATCATCAATCATAACTTTACCGGTAACTTTAGCATTTTTTGTCATATCATGCATTCTGTTAAGACATCTAAGAAAAGTGGTTTTCCCACATCCAGATGGACCAATTAAAGCAGTTACAGATTTTTCTTTGAATTTCATTGTGACATTTTTTACAGCATCTATACCACCATAACTTACAGTAACATTTTCTGCAATCATTTTGTATTTACTAGTATCAATAGTTGATGAAGATTCAGGAGATGCAAATGGTGATGCTTCCATGCTAGTTGACTTTGTAGTCAATGCTGTCATTTTATAGCATTTCTCCTTTGTTTAATTAATTGCCCGAAGAATCCATTTTTTTTATTCATAAAATAGTATTTGATTCCCAAATTGATTCCAAGAATAATCATAATCAAAACTAATGCTGCCCCCCATCCCTGGAGTTGAGCACTGTCATAGGGCAATAAAGAAAGCCTCCATATTCTCAAAGGTAATGCATCCATTGGAGTATCCATACTGCTAAAGAATTGACTACTTCCAAGAATGGTCATAATTAATGGAGCAGTTTCACCGCCAATTCTAGATACAGAAAGTAGTATTCCAGTAACCATACCACTTTTTGCAGCAGAGATCACAATTCTAAATGTGATAACCCATTTTTTTAATCCTAATGCAGTTCCAGCTTCTCTATATGTCATAGGAACCATCTTTAATGATTCTTCAGTAGTTCTTGCAACAATAGGGAACATGATTAGAGATAATGCAAATGCGCCTGCCCAGACTGAAAAATGACCAAGAACCAACACAATTATCAAAAATGCAAATATTCCAAGAATAATAGATGGAAATTCCATAAAGACATCATTGAAAAATCTAACAAATCTTGCAAGTGCATTGTCTCCATATTCAGATAGAAAAACACCAGACATTACACCTATTGGAACACCAATCATACTGGACAATCCTATAATTATCAGAGTTCCTTGAATTGCAGGACCGATTCCACCCTCACCAGAACCAGCAGAACCAGGAGTCTCTGTTAAAAATTCAATGCTAATTGCAGTTAATCCATTTTTGAATACTTCAACTAAGATACTACCTAATGGGATAATTGCAATAATCACACATGAAAAAACAATAATTCTTACAGCTTTATCTACAAGTAATCTCTTTGCCACATTTTGTTTGAATAAAGATCTATATTCTTGTCTTCGGTCCTGAATTGAATTCAATTGTTTATTGCACCTTCTTTTATTTTGAGCATTCTTGTTACAAGCAAATGAGCTATAACATTAATCACAATAGCAATTAAGAGAAGAATCAATCCAACACCAATCAATGCAGGCATATGTATAGATGCAGGAGATGCCTCAACGAATTCATTTGCAATAATACTTGACATTGTCTGACTTGGCCCAAATAATGAGGATGGTATTGCACCGATGCCAGTTGCATTTCCAATTAACATGGTAACTGCCATTGTTTCACCTACTGCTCTTCCAAGACCCAAGATAGAAGCGCCTATCAGACCAGTTTTTGAATAAGGAAATATCGCAAGTTTGAACATCTCCCATTTAGTTGCACCAAGCATGTATGCTGCCTCTTTTTGTTGTTGAGGAACAGCTTTCATTATTTCGCGTGAAACTGCAGAAACAGTAGGAATAATCATAATTGCAAGAATAACACTTGCAGTTAGAATGTCCAATCCATATGGATTGCCAGAAAATAACCAGACATTATCACCAAATACATTATGTAATGGAGTTTCAAACCAATCTCGAAAGTATATTCGAAAAACAAAGAGCCCCCATAGACCATAAATGACGCTTGGTACGGCAGCTAAAAGTTCTACCAAAAACCCCAGAGGGGCACCAATTTTTGGAGGAGCATCTGAGATAAACATTGCAATTCCTATGCTTAGTGGAACGCCAATCATCATTGCAATTGCAGATGTGGTCAAGGTACCCAAAATGTAAGGTAATGCACCAAATGATTCTCTATCTTCAACTGCATTCCAATCAGTTTTTGTGATAAAGGATAATCCTTCTTCCTCCCAAATAGGATATGATTCTGACATTAGCTGAAATGCAATTAATACTACTATTACCAAGACATATGCTCCAGCTGCAGTAGCTCCAATCTTGAATACTTTATCAGAAATTACTCTTCTTTTTTTTAAATTTAGCTTATCCACAGTCTTTTGTTGTAAAAATAGCATATCTAAGATCTCACTATACTTTATGAGGTGATCATGATTCTATATAGATCGTCAACTATATTGTAATTAAGAAATTTTGAGTATTATAGATCGATTGGAAATCATTGAAAAAACCAAACAGACAAGAAGGATGCAGTTGAGCGGAGGTTCAACTTACATCATATCATTACCAAAAGACTGGATCGAGGAATTAAAAATTAAAGTTGGAGAAAACATAACTATTGTAAAAAATTCAAATCAGTCACTGACTTTATTTCCAAGAGAGCAAGATGAGAGAGAAATTACAGCGGTCATATATTCCAGTCAAAAAGATTCAGGAGATTCAGTTAAACGAAAAATTATTGCAGCATATCTTGCAGGATATAAAATAATTCAGATAAAAACAAAGGGAATGAAAATTCCTGCAGAGCATTCTAGAAGTGTAAGGGAGTTGGTTCGCTCATCTATGATAGGTACAGAAATTGTAGAATCCAGTTCAGAGACAATGACTATCCAAATTCTAACTAGATTGCCAGAACTATCATTTGAAACGGCATTAAAAAGAATGTATTTGATGGCAACTAACATGGTAAAAGAATCAATAGAGGCATTAGAAGAAGTAGATACTTCTCATGCAGAAGGAGTTATCAACATGGATGATGAGGTGGATAGATTTGGGCTATACATGAGACGAAATCTAGTTTTGGCAGTTGAAAATGAAAATATACTTCAAGATATGGGATTGAAAAGACCGTCAGACTGCCTTGAATATAGAACAATAGTAAGCAAAATAGAAAGAATAGGAGATCATGCAAGTCTAATTGCTAAGAGAATTAAATTCATAGAAGAGAGTATAGAGCCAAAAATTATAAATAAAATTAAAAAATTATCTGAAAAATCACTAGAAGTTTTTGAAGAATCAATTACTGCTGTTCAGAATCATGA
>JABFSW010000062.1 GCA_013140415.1 Nitrosarchaeum sp. | reverse complement strand
ACTGTAACTTTTGAGAAAAAATGGATATTTTGAATAAATGTGAGAATACCCCTTTAATCACTCATGTAAGATTATTTAAAAAAACTTATAATTGTCTAAATTGGAGTCAAAATACATGGCAGAATTTCAATCAGTTGCACAAGTAAAAAAAATGAGAAGTGGGATTAATCTAAAAGCTGAAGTAAAAAGCAAAGGAGAGTCAAGAACAGTAAATCTCAAAACAGGCGGCACGGTTGATGTTTGTGATGCAGTAATATCTGATGGATCAGATGACATCAAGCTAACATTGTGGGGGGATGACATTAAAGCAGTAAACATTGGAGATGTAGTAGTCATTACAAATGGATATACTAATGAATTCAAAGGTGAGGTTTCCCTAACAAAAGGGAAATTTGGCAAAATGGAAATTAATCCTCAATAAGAAAAAATAGATAAAAATTGTAGATTAGAAATTTCGTTTATTGTTTTGTATATTTTTCCAGTCAACTAAAGATAAAATCACACCTATCAATAACGTTACAATTCCAATAATTAACAAAATACCAGATATTGCCAAAGGTAAAATCTTATTCATAAAAGGGGAATTTGTATTAGAAAGAGCATCAGAATTATCAGGATCTTCAGAAAGCATTACAAGGGTATTAATTATTCTAGAACCGTGATTTTGAATTTCAAAGTTTAGTGTATCAGATTTAGTGATGTCTAACATCTCAAAGATAATTGGACCATCTTGAGAGAAAACACCATAGTCATCCCCATAAACATTAGAGATAGATATGGAGAGTTTGTCACCATCCTGATAATCAATTATCTGCACACCCCACAACAGAGGAACATTAGATGATTTAGTACTATATGAAAAATAGCCAGATTCACCAGGTAGAATTTGTATATCATCAGAGATTTGGTTGAACATTCCTTCAAACATAGAAGGAATGTAAAAATCATCACGACCAGTAATACTAGAAGTTGGAAAAACAGAAACTATAATCAAAAGGGAGATGATAACTAGTATTAACCCAAATATTCCAATTATAGGACCACGTTTTTTCATTTTAATTAAAATAATAAAAATAAACCCTACTTTAACACTAACGATAAATATTTTTTTAGAGGATGAAGTTATTTTAATTCTAAAATATACACAAACCTATTTTCTAGATTTCTTGAAAGTCTTTGATTTCTTTTTTGTTGCTTTCTTGAAAGTCTTTGATTTCTTTTTTGTTGCTTTCTTGAAAGTCTTTGATTTCTTTTTTGTTGCTTTCTTGAAAGTCTTTGATTTCTTTTTTGTTGCTTTCTTGAAAGTCTTTGATTTTATAGACTTGCGTTTTTTGGATGACTTTCGTTTTTTGGCAAGTAGCATTTGAAGATTAGAATGTACTTTTTCAAGTGCTTTTGCAGCAGATTCTTCAGCCCTAGTTTTTTGTTCTAGATCTTTAACAAATTTTTCAGCCGCTTTATGGCTTGTACTCATTGTTTCACGTAATGATGGCTTTGATTTGGATTGTTTTTGAATTTTTGTGCTAATTTTTGATTTAATTTCATTGTATTTGGCAACATCTTCAGCAATCTTTTTTGCTGTTTTTTGCCTGTTTTTTATCTCAAATTCTAATTCTTGGATACGATCATGTATTGTGTTTAATTGTGATTGAGCATATTGCTTTTCTTCAACATTTGTAGCAAACTCTAGTTTTTGTTCTGCATCACTGAGTGCCTCTTTTTCGTAGTTTAAACGCTCATGAGCTGCTACAACTAGTCTTTCAATACTTTCCAATTGAGATGTCTTTTGATTAAGAATTCCAGAGACATCAGTTGCATCCTCTTTTTCAGATTCAATTTTTCGATCTATCGAATGTAAACCAGATGAAGATCTTCTTTCAACGGATCTTATTTGTTGTAGTTGTCTTTCAGATTTTTTCCTAAGAGTAGTTGCTTGTTGTTTCTTTTGTCTTAGTTTAATTACCAATTTTTCTAGAGATGCCAATAATTGAATAAAGAGAAATTGGTCGGTTAAGTTATGAATATAATCATGATTTGACTTACCAGTTAACAAAATTAACATACATTGATCGCAAAAATCGATTTTTTGAAAAAATATTAGTAAAGGGAATTATTAAAAAAAGAATGGAATTTCATCCAAAAGATTTGCCAGTATCAAAGACATATGATCTTAAAGATATCAAAGATGCGTCAGATGCAGTTGAAGATATGGTGAAATTAGGATTCAGTAATCGGAAAGAGGGTTTTAGAGTTTTGATGCCAAAAGAATCAAAACTTGCAAAAAGAATAGGGTACACAGTAACAACAGGAGTTACCTATGGACTTAGACAAAAAAAAGAGATTAGAGATATAAAATACTGGACATATCATTATGATGAAAATCATTATGCCATAGTTTTGATCAGCAGCAAAGGCTTGGCAGAATTAGGGTTTTGATTTCTCAAATATTTTGTATAGTTTTGTTTTTTTAGCCATTACGCCAGCTAGCATTACACCAAGAATAGTCCCTCCAATAACATCCATTGGAAAATGCTGAAGAACATACACTCTGCTTATTGATACCAATAAAGGATAGATAAGCAACAAGTATGAGCCTCTAGGAAATCTTTCAGATAATGCATATCCGAGTATTATTCCAAAAATTATAGATCTAGCTGCATGCCCAGATGGATAAGATGCATCATATCCTCCGTCACAAAATAATGCAAATGTATCACGACTGATTTTTATCGGGAATGGTGCACCTTCATAATCAAAGTCAGGTCTATCTCTATCAATTCCGCATTTTATGTATCCAGTAAGCAGAGTTGATAAAACAATTAAAATCATCAAGGTAATTCCAATTCTTCGAGTTTTTTTTATTAAAAGCATCAATACACCAAAACCTAGCATCCAAATCGTATCACCGCTTTCGGTAATGATCTGCATGATAATATCCAGAGATGGATTTCCCACGTTATCAGCAACAAAGAAAATTATTAATTGATCAAGACTTTCTGTTATTTGAAAATATACTAACATAGATACAATGACAAATGAAATTACAAGTAAAACAAATGAACGTGACCTAATATCAAAAATCCAATTTTGCAATTAAGTAAACCTCAAGTATGTTATTTTTAATTTTTCTCAAGTAGATAAGTATTGAAAATAATTTACCGGATAAATATCAATCATGACAAAAATGATCGGCTCAAAGAATTTAACCAAGGGGATAATAGAAAAGCTGTGAAGGTACTCACACTAGATGATTTTGACCTTAAAGGTAAGACAGCTTTTTTGAGAGTTGATATGAATTGCCCCATAGATCCTGAAACAATGGAAATTTCAGGAACTAAACGTATTGAAGAGGCAATCGAGACCATAAAATCACTAGAAGAAGCAAAAGTGGTTGTTGCTTCTCATCAAGGAAGAGTGGGAAACAAAGAATATACTGGAATGGACAAACATGCAAAAGTTCTTGAAAAATTAATGGGGAAAAAAATCAAGTATGTAGAAGATGTCATTGGCAGTGCTGCGCAAAATGAAATAAAGAATTTGAAAAATGGAGAGATATTGCTTTTAGATAATTTACGTTTATGCGCTGAAGAAAATTATGAATTTACACCACAAGAAGCTGCAAATACTATCATGGTAAGCAGATTATCGAAATTATTTGATCTTTGTGTGTTGGATTCATTTCCTAGTGCACATAGATCACACCCATCAATAGTTGGATTTCCATATGTTTTGCCTGCATGTGCAGGAAGAATTGTTGAAAGAGAAGTCAGAAATCTTGATGAAATTATGACTGTGGCCAAGGCACCACACGTGATTGTACTTGGTGGGTCCAAGGTTTCAGATAGATTAGAGGCAATCAAATTATTGATTCAAAACGGTCGTGCAGACCATGTATTACTTACAGGATTAATTGGAAATGTCTTCATGCGTGCACAAGGAAGAATAAGGTACCCACTTGGAATAAAAAGAGAAGATGAGGTAGTAGCAAAAGCACATTCTCTAATTGGGGAATACCCAGATGTGTTTTCCACTCCAGTAGACATTGCAATTGACAAAGACGGAAAGAGAATCGAGATGGATGTAAGAGAACTGGAAATAGGAGACAAAATTTATGATCTAGGACCTAAAACAGTAGAGCATTATTCAAAATTAATTGCTGGTGCTGGAACTGTTTTCATAAGTGGTCCTGCAGGATTTTTTGAGAAAGAAAACTTTAGCTATGGAACAAAAGAATTACTCACTGCAGTTGCAAATTCTATGGCAACCACAATAGTAAGTGGAGGTCATTTAACATCTGCATTAAAAAAATACGGATTGGCAGGACAAATAGACCACATCAGTACAGCCGGGGGAGCACTTGTTCTGTATCTTACAGGTGAAAAGCTTCCAATGATAAAAGCACTAGAAGATGCAGCTATCAGACACAGATCTAAATAGAAGATTTACAAAAAGGGTTAGGACAAATTTGTTTTTCAGATACACCAAGATACACATCTAAATTACAAGCATTGCAATGGTGTTTTTCCATAGGATCAAATAGCTTGAGCCATATAGTTGTAAAATTTTGTGCTATATTTCTTGCAAGACCAGAATCACAAATTTCATGAAAATATGATTCTACATCATCTACAATCCAGGAAGGATCTAAATCTCCGTTTTGTTTTATTTTCGCAAAAACTTCATCATTTGTGAATTTGTCATCAGCGTCATTGTGATTTTCAAAAATTATTTTTCTAATTTGAAGTTGAATTGGAGTTGTGGGGGTAAAATTGCCCATGTCAGTATAAATTGGCTGCCTCTTCTTTTAACTTATCTACATCTTGAGAATCGTTCATGTGTTTTCCAAGATATGAGTAAAGAGCAGATTTTAGTACTTTGAGAGAAAGTAGTGCACATTTTATTCTAACAGCCTGTAGATTTTCCAATCCCAATTCACTTAACACATCGTGTTTAGTGATATTTCTCACTTCTTCAATTCCTTTACCTTTTGTAATTTCAGTCAATACTGAAGAGCACGCCATGCAAATAGCACATCCCTTACCATGAAATTTAATATCAGATACTTTGTCATCTACAATTTTCATATCAATATCAATACTGTCACCACATAGTGGATTTGAGTCATGAAAAGTAACATCAGGGTTTTCTATTTTACCATAATTGATAGGATTTCTTGAATAGTCAATTATCATTTCATGATAAATGTCTGCATTGCTGCTCATAGTTTGAATATCCTTGCAACTTTGTTTAATGAGTTAATCAATGAATCTATTTCCTCTTTAGTATTGTAAATGTAAAAACTTGCCCTAGATGTAGCTGCAACATTTAGTCTTTCCATTAGTACTTGAGCACAGTGATGCCCAGATCTTACTGCAATTCCCTCCTCATCTATTATTTGGGCTACATCATGAGGATGAACATCTGCAAAATTAAATGAAATTACACCGCCTCTTTTTGAGATATCTTTGGTGCCATAGATTGTAAGCCCATTTATCTTAGATAATTTTTCAATAGCATAATTTGTCAATTCGATTTCGTGTTCTCGTACATTATCCATTCCAAGATTTGTAAGATAGTCTATTGCTGCTCCAAATCCAATAACATCAGCAATATTTGGAGTGCCAGCTTCGAATTTGTATGGTAAATCATTCCAGGTTGTTTCGTATTTGTGAACTTCTCTGATCATGTCACCGCCACCATGAAATGGATTCATGGTTTGTAGGACTGATTTTCTTACCCATAAAACACCAATTCCTGTAGGTCCTAACATTTTATGCCCAGAAAATGCAAAAAAATCACAATCTAGTTTTTCAATGTTAACAGGCATATGAGGAACAGCTTGGGCTCCATCGATCAAAGTCAATACATCGTATTCTTTACATTTTGAAACTATTTTTTCTGCATCAGTAATAGTGCCAAGAACATTAGACATTAGACTAAATGTTACAAGTTTGACTTTGCCTGTTGCAAGATATTTGGTAAGATCATCTAAAATTAATTCGCCGTTATCATCCATTCTAATGTATTCAAGCTTGGCACCTTTTTCTTGAGTTAGGAGTTGCCAAGGGACAATATTACTATGATGTTCATATTCAGTTGTAACTATAATATCGTCTTTTTGAATATGGGTTCTACCCCATGCATATGCAACTAGATTTATCGCTTCAGTTGTTCCTCTAACAAAAATAATTTCTTCTCTATTTTTTACATGTATAAAATTTGCAATCTTATCTCTTGTTGCCTCATAAAGTTCAGTTGCTTCTTCTGCCAATGCGTAGACTGCTCTGTGAATGTTTGCATTGTGATTTTTATAATAATCAGTAATTGCATCAATTACTTGATTTGGTTTTTGTGTTGTAGAAGCATTATCTAAATAGACAAGTGTCTTGTTATCTCTAACAGTTCTTTGCAAAATAGGAAAATCTTTTCGTAACTTTTCAAAAGATGTTTGTGTACTTTGCATTTCTAAACCTCCACGTAGATCTCATTTTGATCTATTTTAACATTGTATGTTTTTAGTGGTATTTCTGCAGGAAGATTTTCTGGCTTTCCATTTTGTAAATTAAAAACAGAAAGATGCAATGGACATCTTATACCTTCCTCGCTGAGAAATCCTGTTGAAAGATCAGCATCAGCATGAGTACATATTAGATCAGTTGCATAGATTTTTCCTTTTTGATTTGCCAAAAGAATTTTTTTATCATCATGAGAAAAACCAAAGAGTTGACCAGCCTTTACTTGATCCAATTTACAAGCTTTAATCCATTGAGCCAAGTTTTATCACCTATACTTGTAATGTTGTTCAATTTCAGAATCTTCGTTGTAACGCGTTTCTTCAATTTCAACAAATTTTGTCAGTTCTTCATCAGTGTTAATTGTCAATTCATGGTCATCCCATTTAGATTCAATCAAGTAAGCAATCCATGCTCTGACTTGATATGACATTTTTCTTGATAGAGGTTCTAAAAATCCTTCAATAATTGTTCTTTCGGCCTCTTCTTTACTTAGACATCTAGTTCTAAGATAGAAAATTTGTTCCTCATCAATTTGTGCAACAGATGCAGAATGGGTTGCTTTGACGTCATTGGTGAAAATTTCTAATCCAGGAATGGCGTCTGATTTTGCATCTTTGTCAAGCAAAATGGAGCGGCCTGACAAAAATGAGTTTGACTTTGTAGCCTTTTCTTTTATTCTAATCATTCCTTTGAAAAGAGATTTTGATTTATTTCGTAGAATTGATTTTTCAACAACTCTGCCATCAGTAGATGGGCTTTCGTGATTCACGTTTGTTTGAATATCAAAAGATTGTTCATTGTTTCCAAATATTACTTCAGAATCATTAGCAGAAGCACCTGTTCCATTAAGAAAATATTCTATTTTATATCGAGACAACATAGAACCAAACAAGCCAGAATACCAGTTAACTTTAGAGTCTTGGCCCAAATCAGTTCTCCTAGTAGAGAAATTAACAGTAGTTTGGTCCATCATTTGTAATGTCGTAATATCAAGTTGTGCGTTTTGAGCAATGTTTGTGTTTAGTAATTCAAGATATGCTTGTTGTTTTTCTGCTTTAGAAGAATACAATTCCTGAACAATGGTTGCCTTGCTACTTTCATCTGCAAAGATAACATTTCTAGCAATAGTGGAAATTCCATCATCAGATAAACAGGATAAGATATGGATTGGTTTTTCCAATACTAGATTACGTGGTATGTGAATGAAAATTCCAGAATTAAATGCGGCGTTATTTAATGCAGTAAACTTGTCTTCTTTTGAGTTTGATGCCTCTAGTGCTTTTTTTACTAGTTCCGGATTATTTTTTATTGCGTCATTAATAGAAGTGATTACTAGCCCTTTTGATTTTAGATCATCAGAGATATTGATTTTATGGGTATTACTTCCTATTTGAATAATGCATGTTTCTTTTTCTAATTCATGAAATCTTTTTTGAAGGAAACTAGGTATTACATTAGTAGTAGATGGTGAAAAAGAAACTTGTTGTGGATCCATTCTTTTTGCATCAGTATATTTATTGTAAAGTGGAGATGTCTCAATTGGCAAAGTATCATAAATAGACAAGGAACTCTGTCGATATTGCTTTAACCAGTCAGGTTCATTTTGTGATGAGGAAATTTCTTCAACATGACGGGAATTAATTTGTGAAAGGGTTTGAGACATGATTAACCTAAATTAAGATTTAGTGGTTTAACCCACTGAATCATCCATCTCTAGCTTGATGAGTCTGTTTAATTCTACAGCATATTCCATAGGCAATTCCTTTGTGAATGGCTCCATGAATCCATTAACAATTAGAGATAGTGCTTCTTCTTCAGTGAAACCTCTAGTCATAAGATAGAAAATCTGTTCGTCTCCAATTTTTCCTACAGTTGCTTCATGTGTAATTGTAGCATCTTCTTGATTAATTTCCATGTAAGGATAAGTATCAGTTTTTGATGTATCATCTAACAATAATGCATCACATCTTACTGTAGCTTTTACATTAGTGGCACCTTTTGCAACATGTAGCATTCCCCTGTAAGTAGAACGTCCGTCTAGTCTACTGACAGATTTTGACGTAGTTTTTGATGTAGTGTTTGGCGCTAGATGAACCATTTTAGCACCAGTATCTTGGTGTTGTCCTTTTCCAGCAAAAGCAATAGACAGTGTTTCGCCATATGCTCTCTCGCCCATCAAATAGATTCCAGGATATTTCATTGTTAGTTTACTGCCAATGTTACCATCAATCCATTCTACGGTTGCACCTTCATATGCATAAGCACGTTTTGTAACTAGATTATACACATCGCTACTCCAATTTTGGATTGTCGTATATCGTAATTTTGCATCTTTGTGTGCTACTAGTTCAACAACTGCTGAATGTAACGATTCAGATGAATATACTGGAGCAGTGCATCCTTCAATGTAATGAACTTCAGAACCCTCATCAGCTATGATTAATGTTCTTTCAAACTGCCCGATATTTTCAGCATTAATTCTAAAGTATGCTTGCAATGGCATGTCAACTTTGATACCTGGTGGGATATAGATAAACGAGCCACCACTCCAAACTGCACTGTTTAGTGCTGCAAATTTATTATCTTCTGGAGGAATTATTTTGCCAAAATATTTTTTGAAAATTTCAGGATATTGTTTTAGTGCAGAGTCAGTATCTAAAAATAACACACCTTGTTTTGCCAAGTCTTCTCTTAGACTATGATAGACAACTTCGGATTCATATTGTGCACCTACACCAGCTAAGAATTTCTTTTCAGCTTCTGGAATACCTAATTTATCAAAAGTAGCTTTGACTTCTGCTGGAACATCATCCCAGTTCTTTTCAGTTTTTTCAGTTGCCTTTGCATAATAGTAGATATTTTGAAAGTCAATATGACTTAGATCGCCACCCCAAGTTGGCATTGGTTTTTTCATGAAAATTTCATAAGAACGTAATCTAAAATCAAGCATCCACTGTGGCTCGTCTTTCATTTTACTAATGGCAATAACAGTATCTTTTGAGAGACCTTTTTTGCTTAGATGCACGTACAAATCAGTTGAATCTTTAAAATCATATTTTGAATAATCCATGTTTAGATTTTCAGTAGCCATGAAAATCATAACATCGTTATATTATAAATACATGAGGAAAAATAGGCACAGCTAAATAGCTTCAGCTAAATTTAGTCTCATCCTTGAAATCACCCACATCCAAACTTTTTTGCCCAAACTTCTGAACTAAACTCACTGGTACTGCAATACTTTTTTGGAATTGTAGCATGGTCATTATACAGCAGCTCTGAATTGAGAACTTTATCTCCACAGAATATCTTTCCAACTAATCTTTTGGATTTATCATAAGGTTGTTTATCGTCTTGATCTACTGTTATAGTAGATCCTACAGGACATAAGGTACTAGTAAATGATTTTGCCTCTGAGAATCCAGCTTGATCTTTTTCTGGGGAATTAACAAGAGACAAACGAATCACATATTTTTTAATAGATAGGGTATCTCCATCTACAATTCTTGTGACTTTATCGGTAATACATAATGCAGTACCAGTACATTTTGATGTCTTTGTTGATTGTGTTTTTGTTTGCACTTTTTCTTTTGATTCTGATTTTGTACTCTTTGGACAGTACGTATCATATCCTAAATCTCCGCAGACATAGCTTCCAGAATCAGATGGACATGAATGCCATCTATGACAACCTGATTGATGAGCGTAACTAGGTGTTAATGGAATTACACCAACGGATAAGGTCAGAATCAAAAGAATTACGATTATTTTCAATTAAAGATTATACACATAGATTATAGATAAAGGTACGCAGTGGATTGGAAAATAAAAAGAGTTTAGAATCTATTGTTGTCTTTGATCAATAATATTTTCCACACTTACAGAAGAACCAATCTTGTTTTTCATGTATGAAATTAGTTTTTCTAAATCTTCCATTGAATTATAGATCTTATGTCTCTGATATTCGCTAAGATTGGAACCCATTCTTTGTTCATATTCTGAAATTTCCATAGAAAGTTTCCTAACACGATCCAAAAATGTGTGTGCTTCTTTTACAGGATCTGAATGATTATTCCAGCCAAAGGTAAGTTTAGAAATGGCTAATGCTAACTCAGAAAGTTCAATATCTTTCAGTAATCCTTCCTCATCAAATTTTTCTGCATGCATGATTATAGGAAACAAATTTTAGATAATAAAACCGTAGTGAAAAAAAATTATGTAATTTCATAGATCATGTCATTTTATAGTACCATCAGGCATGTTTTTGATGTAATTTTTTGTGGCTCTAATTCTTAGAGATTTGAGAGGAATTTAAAATTAAGATTGTTTTGCAGATGCAGTTGCTTGTGGTGGTGCGTTTACTGGATCAACTGTAATTGTTACAGTATCAACAGATTCTCTATCATTATCATCAAATACTTTTAGTTCAAAGACTAGGACTTTGATTTCACCGTTAGCTACAGTTGGGGATGTAAATGATGGAGTTACTGAAGATGCAGATGACAACACTACAGGTTCGCCAGAAATTTGTGTCCACATGTATGAGAGGTCTTGGCCTTCAGGATCATTGCTCATGCTACCATCCAATGAAACTTTGACGTGTTCATTTACAATTTGATCAATGCCAGCATCTGCTACTATAGGTAGATTAAACATGTTTACAACATTAATCTTCATGCTATCAGAAGATGACAATTGACCATCAGTGGCACTACAAGTCATTGTAACCACTTCATCTTCAACGACAATAGGGATTTGTACAGTTGTGCTTGCAGATGAACTATCACCAATTACAACTTCACTGCTAGATGAAGACCATGAGAAGCTAATCATATCTCCATCAGAATCACTTGCAGAGCATGATAAATTCAAGACAGTATTTTCATTAGCAGTTTGATCAACACCTGCATCTACAATAGGTGCACTATTTGCTGGAACTACCAAGAGAATTAATTGATCAGAACCATGTTGATTTTCAGAGTCAGTTACAGTTAGTTGGAATACCATTCGTTTGATTTCACCTGAAACTACAGATGGGGCTTTAAATGAAAATGATGGTTTAGTTGTATCAAATGAGACAGTTTCACCTGCAATCTGTTTCCAAGAATATGTTATTGGACCATTCTCAGGATCAGTACCTAAACCAGTGACAGATACATTAGATCCTCCAATTACCTTTCTATCTGGACCAGCAGATGCTCTTGGTGGTAAGTTAACAGTGTTAATTGTTACAGCAACGTCATCTTTGTCAGAGTTACCTTTGGAATCAGTAACAGTTAGTTCAAAAACTAATTTTTCAGAGTCAGTGCTAATACTAGGAGTAAAGAAATAGACAGAGAATGTAGCTTGCTCATAGAGATCAATATCCATTCCAGATTTTTGTGTCCAAGAATATCGTAGTTTATCATTATCAGGATCAGTACCAGTTCCAATTAATTTGACTAGAGCATTTGGAGATACACTTTGATCTGGACCTGCATCAGCTATAGGAGATCCATTTGAAGGAATGACTTTAACTAATGCCAAAGCATTTGCCCAGCCATTTCCAGGAGAATATCCAGTTACCAGGAATGACAAAATCATCTCAGTATCATTGGGAAGTTCAGGAGCTGTGAATTGGACAGATGGACCAGTGTAAGAGTCCAATTGTACTCCGGTGCCAATTAGTTGAACCCAAGAGTAGCTTATTGGTTGTCCGTTTGCAGTTTGTCCAGTTGCACTAAGTGTAACTGTTTCTCCTTCTTGAACAATTTGCATTGGACCAGTTGCAATTGAAATTAATCTATTTGAAAGAAGACCAGTAATAGGATAAACATTGACAGTATCACTTGCAGAGCCACCATATCCATCATCAACAGTTAGTTGGAAAGTTAGCGGAATAGTTTGAGAAAAATCAATATGCGTTGGAAGAATTGTAAGATATTTTCCATGTGTGGCAGACAAATCTAGTGGTTGGCCTCCTACTTGTGTCCAACTATAAGTCAATGAATCACCATCAGAGTCTAAAGCACTACTAACCAAAGTAACTACATTAACAGTTTTAAAAGTCACTTGATCTTTTCCTGCGCTAACCATTGGAATATGATTAACAGGGTTTACAACGACTTCAACTGTGTCAGAACTACTTGCGCCCGATGGGTCAGTTACAGTAAGGGTAAATGTTAGAACTTTAACTTGACCATTTACTACATCTGGAGCCATAAACGTTGGCTCTGCTACATTATAAGATGATAGAGAGACTGTTTCACCATCTGTTTGTACCCATTCAAAGATCAAATTATCATCATCATCATCAATGCCTACACCAACTAAAGTGACAAGTCTATTTTCAATTACTTCAATAGAGTTGCTCTCAGCAAAAGAGTAAGAGGCAGTACCGACTAAAAACAGACTAAAAACTAATGAAAGTAAGATAATGTAGGAATTCACTGATTAAATATAAAATATTTGAGATATATTAACTATACAGATAACTTGTATGGAAT
>JABFSW010000030.1 GCA_013140415.1 Nitrosarchaeum sp. | reverse complement strand
ATTTGTAGATGAATTTTGTCGTATCTCTCCATTGATTTTAGTTGTAAGTTTTAAGTTCTGTGGATCTTTGATTTCATCTGATGTTGTTATCCATGGCCCAGATGGTGCAAATGTATCAAAACTTTTTCCTCTAGTGAACTGTTTATCTTTGAATTGAATGTCTCTTGCTGAAACATCATTTAGAATCATATATCCAAATATTGTCTCTTTTGCTTGCTCTTCGTTGATATTTTTGCAATTTTTACCTATTATCAAGGCTAATTCTACTTCATAATCCAACTGAGTGACAAAATCAGGACAAACTATGTCCGATTCTGTACCTGTTAGGGTAGTTCTTGGCTTTAGAACTATAGCTGGCTCCTCCGGTGGTAACAGATTTTGTTCTTTTGCATGATCTACATAATTATAAGCTAAACAGACGATCTTATTCGGATTTGGAATTGGACTTAGTAATTTAAATTTTGAAATATTTTCTTCGTATGGCAAAGCATCCAACTGTTCTTTGATTTCATCATACCATCCATCAAAAAGAAAATCTTTGATGCTTTGTGGAATTGGAACTCCTGTCTGATAAGTTATTTCATCTTTTGTTGCAACTTTATCTCCTTTTACAAAACCATATGTCTCACTATTTTCATGGAATAGTCGCACTATCTTCATAATTTTCTCACTCACTTGTGTGTAAAAATTGCTTGATTCTGTGAATCTTTTCTACAATATCCAAATCTGACAAATTGAATTTCTTCCCCATCTTTTAATTGTAAGTAATGTGGTTCTGTATAAACCTCTAATTCTTCTAAACTATTTTCGTTAAATTTGTCATCAATAAACAATTGTTTTGGAATGAGAATTTTGATTATGTGGGCATTTTTTTGTGATACCCATTGAATTTTTTGTATATCTGTAATATTTCCATCTTTTATGAATTCACCCTCTAATTCTCCATTGATCTTTGATATCGCAACATTTCCTAATCCTAATAGTCTGATCTGAGTATCTTCTTTGATATTTTCTGCATCTTCTCCTGAAATATAGAAATTTTCATCTAAATTGATTTTTCTTTTACCCATATCTTTTGTTGGATGATTTGGAATTTCTACAAATGAAAATGGTAATTTTTTAATTGTAAGTTTTTTTGGGTTGTTCACCATAAATAATCTAATACTATCCGCATCAACAAATTTTCTATTGAATGATTCAAGTGCATCAAATGGTGCTAGAGTGTTCGCCTTAGTTAATCCTAAAGATAAGATGAATTTTTTTATTGCTTCTGGTTTAATCCCTCTTCTTCTGAGTGATTCTAAAGTAGGTAATCTTGGATCATCGTACCATGATACCTTTCCTTCTTCTATCAATGGTTTGAGGATTCTTTTAGAAATGGGCATTCCTTTGAATTCGAGCCTAGAAAAGAAATCCTGATATGGTTTTCGCATATTTAACGCATCTAAAATAGCATCAATTAGCTCTTTTCTTAATTCAAATTCCTTAGAACGAAATGCATGAGTAACTCCATCATTACTATCTTCAATTGCTACGGCAAAATCATAACTTGGCCAAACTCGATATTTGTTTCCTAATGTGTAGTGTTTCTCATCAATTATTCTAAATAATACTGGGTCTCGCATTACTGCATTATCTGCTTTCATATCTCCGCGAAATCTCACGATTGCATCTCCAGGTTTAAACTTGTCAAACATTTTCTCCCAACCTTGAATATTTTGTTTAATGTCTCCTCTGCTACATTTACACGCTTTCCTTTCTTTCCTATTGTTGCTTATGTCATCTCTCTTACAAGTACAGACGTAAGCTTTTCCAGAATTGATCAACTCAATTCCTTTTTTATAAAATAACTCCATATCATCTGAAGTACTTTTTATGATATCAAATTTGATTCCTAGCCAATCTAACCCAACTTTTATTGCAGCATGGTATTCCATTCTTTCAGCTTCTGGATTTGTATCATCCATTCTCAAGATGAATTTACCACCGTACATCTTTGCATATTCTGCATTAATGATAGCTGCTTTAGCATGTCCTATGTGTGGATATCCATTAGGTTCTGGTGGAAATCTTGTTATGACTTTTCCTTGTTCTGCATTTTTTAATGGAGGTAATCCTTCTCTTTCTTCAATTTTTTCTTTTGGAATTAAAATTTCTGGAAAGTTTTCTTCTATTTCCTTTCTTTGTTCCTCAAATGATATTTGATTAACTGCAGAAACAATCTCTGCAATATTTCCAACAATTTCCTTTACCTTAGATCTGAATTCTGGTTTTGTTCCAAGAATTTTTGCTAATACGATTTTATCCTGAGTTTTTCCCTCATGCTCAAATGCATTTTGCAGTGCTATTTTTCGAATTTCTTTTTTTATTTCTTCATCCAAATTATAGACTCCTTTTTACTACAAAATCTAAGAGATCTATTAATTCTGTTTTAGCAGAACCTGAATATTTTGAAAGTGCTTTTTTTGCCATTTCTGCATATTCTAGAGCCTGTGTCCTTACGTTCATCTCTATCCCAAGCGAGCGAATTACATCTACTGCATTTTTAAGGTCATTTTTAGTTGCTTTTGGATTGCCAAATGCCTTGAGAATTACTTTTTTATCTTTTCCCTTGGCTGATTCTATTGCCATGAGAATTGGAAGTGATTTCTTTCCTTCTCTTAGATCATTTCCAACAGGTTTTTTTGTAATTTTTGGATCCCCCATAACTCCAATAAGATCATCTGTAATTTGGAACGCAATTCCCAAATTTCTTCCAAAATTTGATAAATTTGAAATATCTTTTTGATTACCTGTTGCACAAATTGCTCCCATTGAACATGATACATCAAATAGTGCAGCAGTTTTTTTTCCAATCATTGTAATGTATTCTTTTTGTGATGGTATTCTTTTCTCATCTGCCATTTTTACATCTAATAATTGCCCTTCACATACATCCACACATGCTTTTGCTAATCTGGAAACTAATTGAACTGTTGCATCCTTAGATAATTTTGAATCTTAAATTATCTGATATGCCTTTGAAAATAACACATCCCCAGCTAGTATTGCAATTGGCATCCCAAATTTTTTATGAACAGTAGGTACACCATGACGCATCTCATCATTATCCATAATGTCATCATGAACCAAAGTAAAATTGTGTATCATTTCTACTGCGCTAGCAGCTGGTATTGCAATTGTTATATTTCCTCCCAAAATTTGACAACTCTTGATCACCATATGTGGTCTGAGTCTTTTTCCACCATGAATAATCAAATGTGCTGCAGCATCATAAAGCATTTTGGGATTTCCTTTTAGTTTGGAATTTAGATATTCATTGACAATTTTTGCATTTTTTTCAATTGTTTTTGTTTTTTTCATTTTACTAATCTCCATTTATTATCTGGAATGTGTTCTCTAATTGCTTTTTGTAATTCTTTTTGTAATTCTGAATTAATCCATAATGATAAAATATTTTCATATTTTTTTAACATTGATTTTTCTGATTTATCTAATAATTCTAATGCAATTAGCATCCAAGGACAATACACTTTTGGGTTGTTTTTTAAT
>JABFSW010000131.1 GCA_013140415.1 Nitrosarchaeum sp. | reverse complement strand
TTTATCCTCTGTAATGATCATTCCATCTTTTGTCAGAGATTTGTATAACTCTACATCTGTAAGGGAATTTACTTCCTTGATTTTTTCATGTATTATATTTTTTAGTGGAATTGCCATTTTTATCCGTAAAATGATTTATCTCCTGACTTGGGCACCACATTAGATATACTTTCTCTTACTGTATTATACCATTGATCCACCTCTTTGGTAATTGATGGTTTTATTTGCTTCATACCATTTGCAAAGTCTGAACTAGAAATTTTTGCAGCATTGTTTCTCATTGCTTGAACTGCAGCTTCTCTACAAAGTGCTGCCAAGTCTGCCCCTGTGTAATTTTGAGTTGCAACTGCAATTTCTTCTAATTTGACATCTCCTGCCAATGGCATTTTCTTTGTTAGTATTTTGATGATTTCTAATCTACCTTTATCATCTGGTGGTGGAACATATAGTACAAGATCTAATCTTCCTGTTCTGAGTAATGAACTATCTAATACATCTGGTCTATTTGTAATTCCTATTACAACTACTCGTGATGATGTTCCTTCCTCAATTTCTGTTAGTAGTTGACTCAGAACCGTTTCACCTACTCCACCCTCTCCTGATTTGTAGCGTGCAAGTGAATCAAGTTCATCAAAAATTACAACACATGGTGATGATGTTTTTGCCTTTCTGAAAATTTCTCTGACTGCTTTTTCTGATTCACCAATCCACTTTGAAAGAATTTCTGGACCTTTGACCAAGATCATGTTAGCCCCTGTCTCAGTAGCAAGTGCTCGTGCAAGGAGTGTTTTACCGCAACCTGGTGGTCCATAGATTAGTGCTCCCTTTGGAGGCTTGATTCCCATTTTAGTAAATTTAATTGGCTCTTTCATTGCCACAATCAAATTATCTGTCAATGATTTTTTAATCTCCTCTAGTCCACCAACGTCTTGCCACCAAACCTTTGGTCTTTCTACGTAAAACTCTCTCATTGCTGTAGGTATTACCTCGTGCATTGCATCGTAAAAATCGATTAATTTTATCTGCATTGATTGCAATACATCTGATGAAATCTTTTCAGTTTCAAGATCTATCTCAGGTAGATAACGTCGAATTGATTTTAATGCTGCTTCTCTGCAAAGTGATTTGATATCTGCACCAGTATATCCGTGCAATTCTGATGCCAAGTCTTTAAGATCTACATCTTCTGCAACAGGCATTCCTCTTGTATGTATGATGAGAATCTCTAATCTGCCGTCTTCATTTGGAACTGATATCTCAAACTCTCTGTCAAATCTTCCTGGTCTTCTAAGTGCTGGATCTATACTTTCAGGTCTGTTAGTTGCTCCAAGAACAATTACGTTTCCTCTATCATTTAGACCATCCATCAGAGCTAACAATTGAGCAACAACTCTTTTTTCTACATCTCCATAAGCTTCCTCTCTTTTTGGAGCAATGGCATCAATTTCATCAATGAATATTATACTTGGGGAATTGTCTTTTGCTTCCTTGAAGATATCTCTTAACTTTGCTTCTGTTTCACCATAATACTTGTTCATTATTTCTGGACCGTTAATTGAAAACATGTTTGCCTCTGATTCACTTGCAAGAACTTTTGCAATCAATGTCTTACCACAGCCTGGAGGACCATACAGCAAAATTCCACTATGTGGCTCCACACCTAATCTTACAAATAATTCTGGATGCTTTAATGGCAGTTCTACAATTTCACGCATTGATTTTATTTCGTGTCCAAGACCTCCAACTTCCTCATAAGTCACTCTGACTTTTCTATCCCCTGATGTCTCTGTTGAGATTGTAAGATTTGTGGCTCTATCGATTTTGACTATGTGTTTTGGAGATGTCTTGCTAATCTTAAAGTCCATAGAGTTTCCTAAAATCATTACAGAAATTTCATCTCCATGAGTAATTGGCAATCCTTTCAATCTGTTTTTTACAAAATCTGTGAACTCTTTATCGACTGTTACAGAATCATTCACTGGTATTAGTACAACTGATTTTGCAATTTTTGATGTAGCTTTTCTTATTTTTACTATATCATTTAATGATGCTCCAACATTTTTTCTTGTCTGTCCATCAATTCTTATTATATCTGCAGATTTTTCGTCTTCATCTACTGGCCAAACAACTGCACAACTGGTTCTTGACCCCATGACTTCGATAATATCCCCTGGTGTGACTTTGAGATGATCCATGGCATCTGGTCCAATTCTGGCACGTTTTTTACCAACGTCTCTTTGTTTAGCTTCTCCCACTCGCATCTGCAAAGGTTCATCTTTGCGTACCAAGAAATCACCTATTTCATGTCTACTGACATTCTGCTCATGTTGAGTACTTCAAATTCACTAACGCCCTCAACAGATTTAACAGAATCTTCTAGAGAATCCATCTGACCTTCTTTGTCTTCTAAAACAAATTCTGCTTTAAGAAATTCTAATCCAAATGCTAATGGCTCTTTTGCATGCCTTTTCATCTGTATTCCTTCTTTTAATGCACCTTTGATGGTTTCAGATAGCTTGTCAAGATCTACATCCATTCCAGTTGGAAGAATTTTAGTAACTAATAGTAACTGAGTCAATTTCTAAGGTCCTTGAAAATTACATGAACCACAAGTGTATGTTTTTGCGGATTCTCTGCAACTTTCACATCTCCATATTAATTCCTCGCCACAATTTGGGCAATTGAATTTTACACATTTATCATTAGGCATAATATGTCTGTGGCAACAACTACACAATGGTAACGAAATAGTAGATGACATGCCACAACTTTCTGTAAACATCATTTATATCTTGCCCAGAATCTGGACGCTTTCAACTCAGAAGTTTTTTAAATTCTCCGCCAATTATGGTTTGAGCAGTTTTGAGCGAACCTTTGATCCCAAGTAATTTTATTATGGAGCCAGTATGAAAATCAAAATCCTCTTTTTCAGAAATCTCTTTTGTTATTTCTGGTGTAACTGATTCAAATAATTTATTGATGGTATTGTTGTCTAATCTTTCTAAAATTTTTCTTGCAAATAATTGTTTTTCAAATTCTTTTCCAAATTTTTCTGTCCATCTCTTTTGATACTCTTCTAAATCTGATTTATCTTTTGATTCTAAGAATTTTAAAATTGCTTGTCCTGCATACAGTCCTCCCATTCCACTAGAGTAAATTCCTCCTGCAGTAGTTGGTTTTGCTTGTCCTGCTGCGTCGCCAACTATTACTGTTTTTCCGTTGATAAATTTATCAATTGGTCCTTTGATCCAAATGGGGGCATAAATTTTCCTAATTGTAGAATAGTTTCCCATTGTATCAAGAAATTTTTCTATTGCTTCTACGACATTGATTCCTTTTCCTGCTACTCCTATCTTTCCTTTACCTTGATCAGATGGTATTACCCATGCAAAAAATCCTGGATATTTTTCTTGATCAAAAAACACCTGCACTATTCCTTTTTTTATCCAGTCTGCATAAATTTCGTATTGGGCAGATAATAAAATCCCTGTTCTATCTTTATGAATAAGAGATGATACTCCTCTTGCATCAACAAAAATCTGACATTCTATTTCTTCTTCACTTGTTCTTACTCCTTTATC
>JABFSW010000044.1 GCA_013140415.1 Nitrosarchaeum sp. | reverse complement strand
GAAAAGGCACCAACTAATGTTGCAATTTTTACATTTCCATTTGGCAATCTATTTGACAAAGATGGAATTACTGCGGGGGTTGTATCATGGAGAAAATTCTCAGACATGTCAACACCTACTCAAGCAAAGATGGGCGGTAATTATCTTAATTCAATCATAGCAACACAGGAAGCAAAAAGAAATGGATTTGATGAAGCAATTTTACTAGATCATAATGGAAATGTCAGCGAAGCACCAGGTGAAAACATTTTCATTGTAAGAGAGGGTCAATTAATTACACCGCCATTATCATCCTCAGCTTTAAATGGAATTACACGTGATGCTGTCATAAAAATTGCAAAAGATCTTGACATAGATGTAACAGAAACTGAAATTGCAAGAAATGAATTGACGGTTTCGGATGAAATTTTTCTTACTGGTACTGCAGCCGAAATTACACCAATAATTGCAATGGATGGTAAAAAAATTGGCAATGGCAAACCTGGAGATATTACCAAAAAAATGATGAACGAGTATACAGACATAGTAATGAACAAAAACCAGGACTACTCTCATTGGTTAACTGCGGTGTATTAGATGAAAATTGTTCAAATTGGTACTGGTGGGTGGGGTAAAAATCACACTAGAATACTCTCACAACTAGGTGTACTCTGTGCAGTTTGTGATGCAGATGCTCAAAGAAGTAAGGAATATGGTGAAAAATATTCAGTAAATCATTATAGTTCATTAGATGATTTGATTAAATCTGAAAAATTTGATGGCGCTTTTGTTGTAACACCAACATCAACTCATACAGAGATTGCTACAAAATTGCTAGAGGCAAAAAAACATGTGTTTGTAGAAAAACCAATGACATACAAATCAGAAGACGGTCAGAAAATTGCAGAGCTGGCAGAAAAAAACAAAGTTATCCTAACATGCGGATACATTGAGCGTTTTAATCCTGCAGTAGATATTGTGAAAAAATTTGTCAAAGAAAAAAAGTATGGAGAACTGGTAATGCTTGAGTTTCATAGAGAAAATAGAATGCCGCTTCACATCAAAGATGTTGGAATAATTTATGATACTTCGGTACATGACATTGATACTGCAAATTGGCTCTTTGATGATATGCCTGTGGTAGTTTTTGCAAGATCAGGTAGGATAAATCATGAACATGAAGATTTTGCAAGCATAATGTTAGGATATAAAAACGATAAAGTAGCAATTATTTCATCAAATTGGATTACACCAAAGAGAGTTAGGACATTTACTGCAGTTTGCACAGATGCACTAATCACATCAGACTTTATCTCACAAGAGGTAAAAGTAGAGAGAAAAGAAGAACCTGAAATTTTACACAATGAAAAACAAGAGCCATTATTATTAGAGATTCAAAGCTTCTTGGGAGCTATAGAAGGAAAAAACAGTATAGTTGTAAAAGCACAACAAGCAGTAAATGTGACAAAAATTGCAGAAGCTGCACTTTTATCTAGCCAGAAAGGAATTCCAATCTATCTGGATTTAAAATGAACAAAACAATGATGGATATTTTGGCATGTCCTATAGACAAGAATCATCCTTTGGAATTATATGAAATTAAAGAGAAAAACAATATTGTTTCAGAAGGGGCATTATTTTGTTCCAAATGTTCTAGATTTTATCCAATAATTGAGGAAATACCAATAATGCTGCCAGATGAATTAAGAAATAAAGAGCAAGAGATGGAATTTCTTACAAGCAACAAGAAAAACTTGCCTGAAAAAATTATTACTATGGCAAACCCATGGCATTTGTGATATAATTGGTTACTAATTTTATTTCAGAAAAAGCAAAAATTGGTGAAAATGTAAAGATTTGGCATTTTTCATACATTGGAGATAATGTAGAAATTGGAAACAACGTAAAGATTGGCTCACTTGTACACATTGATTATGATGTCAAAATTGGAGAGAACACAAAGATAGAGGGACAAGCATACATACCACCACTTTCAAGAATTGGAAAAAATGTATTCATAGGACCTGCTGCTGTACTGACAAACGATCCATATCCAATGTGTGATAAAATGATTGGAGTTACCATAAAAGACAATGCGATAATTGGAGCGCGAGCTGTCATTAAAGCAGGAGTAACCATTGGAAAAAACAGTGTTGTTGCAATGGGTGCAGTAGTAACAAGAGATGTTCCAGAAGATTCTGTAGTTATTGGATCTCCGGCAACAATAAGATACACACGTAAAGAATATGATAAAAAACAAAAACAGTGGATTGAAAGTTAGGACTTTATCTCTTTTTTAAATATCCAGTTTTTTAATTTTGATAATACCAAAACCCAAACTACTACTAGAATTATTGCAATAATTGCTTTGAGTATTGAAGTCAATAACAAATCAAGATCACCATAACCAGAAATAGAAAAAGGACCAAGAATTGTAACTAGAATTCCTCCTCCAGCAATAATCAAAATCCACATTGCAAACAAAAATCCAAAAAGACCTATCTTCAAATTTGTACCCTCATCATAAATGCAGTAATTATTGCTAGTATTCCTGAAAAAATTGCTAGCTTGAAAATTGCATATCCAACTTGTTTTTCAGATAATGGTCCAGCCGCAAGAATTAGTCTCACTAGTGTAATAGGCGCAGTTTTATCACTAGTTGCTTGTAGTCTGAAATCTTCAGTATGCTCTACTGGTTTTCCTTTGATTTGTCTGTGCTCTACAATGCGTTTCATGCTTGAGAGAAACAAAAAAGAGTTGATTATGGCAGGCAAAAGTGCAACAGCTGCAATAATTTCCACATGACCCACAATTGCAATTGCACCATACATGGCACCCAAAGTCAAAGCACCAGAATCTCCAGGAAATATTTTGCTTGGAATTTTATGGTATTTGTAAAATGCTAATGAAACAAATCCCAGCGGTAAACTAATTATTGTCATTTCATAGTTTTGTAAAATAAATAATGCAATGCTTAATGAGAAACTTGCAATTATCATAAAGCCGCTAGCTACTCCATTTAACACATCAATAGAGTTGATGGTATTACCAGTAATTGGAATCATGAAAATTATTAATCCAAGATAAAGTGCAGGTATTTGGACTGTACCAAATAAAGGAAATGATAAATTAGAATCATATGTGCCAAGTAAAATTATTGGTGTTGCAGCAATTACTAGTGCAACTGGTTTAAACCATCCACTCATAACTTTTCTGTCATCTACATAACCAATTACAAATGCAATAAAACTGGTAATCATTATTGCAAGAATTTCATTGAGCTGGAAAAATCCATACAAAACAATCTCAGATGCAATAATTCCAGCAATAATTGAAGGACCGCCGGGCCTTACTACCATGACATGATCTTTTTTGTTCATGTCTTTGACTGCAAGATTTCTTTTTTGCAGAAATTTGATTAATGGTGGAGTAATTACATACACTGTAAAAAATGCAATTACACATGAAATTATTGCAGGGATTATTAATTCAGCCAATTATCTAACCTTACGTAACTCTGACTTTATGTTATCTGCTAATGTTGAACCAATTTTATCTATTTCTGATAATTTATTCACCGGAATCTTTGCCAAATCATCTAGGGTTTTAATTC
>JABFSW010000198.1 GCA_013140415.1 Nitrosarchaeum sp. | reverse complement strand
TCTCGGTAGTAGACGAAGCTGGAAATGACATACCCACAAACACTAAAGGTTATCTTGTGATCAAAAATCCTTGGCCTGGAATGCTTTTGACTCTTTGGGGCGATGATGCAAAATATCGTGATGTGTACTGGTCAAAATACAAAAACTGTTACTATCCTGGTGATTATGCCCTAAGAGATACAGATGGATATTTTTGGTTATTGGGAAGAGCAGATGATGTACTCAAAGTATCTGGTCATAGAATAGGAACTGCAGAGATTGAAAGCTGTATTGTATCTCATCATGATGTGGCAGAATCAGCTGTATGTGGAATTCCAGATGAACTCAAAGGTGAGGTGATCATTGCGTTTGTAGTTTTAAAACAAAATGCAACTAAAGACACTCTAATTTTAGAAAAAGAGCTCTTGATAAAAATAAGAAATAATATAGGCGCAATAGCTACTCCAAAGCAAATCTATTTTGTAGCAAAATTACCCAAAACTCGTAGTGGTAAAATCATGCGACGACTGCTAAAATCAATAGCTAATAACGAAACTATTGGTGATATTAGTACCTTGGAAGATGGTGCGGCTGTATCTGAAATTCAGTCTGTATTTGAAGAATTACAAAAATCAATCCAAAAAAAATCTGATTAACATCAAGTTCTTTTTATTATGTTTTCTATTTGATATTTTTTAATCCTTTCAAATCAGTTGTTAATAACATGTCAAACATTTTCTTTAATCCATCATATTCTGACTTGGAATTCTCATCTAGTTTTTTGTATTCGTTATTTTTAATTTCGTCTAGTTTGTTTTTTGCTTCGTTGAAAAACTTTTCAAATTCTTCAATTTTCTTATCGTTTATCTCTGTAAGATCAAAAATTACAGTATTGCTTCCAAGCAGATTTTTCTTTTCATCGTAAAGACTTGTTGCATGTAATGAGCCTGGAAATGTGTTGCCATCTTGTTTTTTAAACGTAATTTTCCTATCTGACACATTTCCTGTTTCAAACCATGTTTTCAATGAATCATTCATGCTTTCAAATGATTCTTTTGGCACGTGCTCAAATACTGACTTGCCTAAAATCTCTGATTTTGTATACCTCATCTTATTAGCATAAGTAGAATTACAATCCAGAATGATTCCAATAGAGTTGATTCGCCTCCACATGATTGGTGCATCTTTGAGAATTTTTCTTGCCTCTGTCTGGTGCATTTTTTATTTTACATCTGACTTGTTATTAAATTCAAATCTTATTGAAACCACTGATCTAAATTATGACTCTTTTTTTCTAGCGCTTTTTTAAGTCGATTCAATGATGATTGTATCCTATCTTCTGAAAAACTTCTTTCCTTGACTAGATAATTGGTCATTCCTTCATAATCTACATTTCCAAATACTATTTCATCTACATTTGCCACAACTGGTTTTAGAAATATTTTCCGTATTTGCTCATAATCAATTTCATGTAATTGCTCTTGAATTTGCGGTATGTCCTCTAATCGTAAATGTTGCTTGATCATTTTTAATGCAGTTTTCGGTCCTATTCTATCAAAACCATTTGGATTAAAATCAGTACCAATTAAGATTCCAACATCCACTAACTGTTCTCTTGTAATCCCCAATGAATCTAGTGTTTTTTGTGTTTCAATTATTTCTGGTTCAATTTCCACATACGTGTTTCTGTTAGGAATTTTTCTCCTTCCACTGTTTGTAAAATTCCTTATCAATCTTTTTGCTCCACATAATATCGAATCAAAATCTTGACTTGCTGATGCATATGCTTGTCCTGTATTTGTCAGATGAGCTGCAGTTGCTTCCCCCTCAGAAGGTGCATCAATGTATGGAATTCCAAAATATGATAAAATTTGTTTTGACTCTTTAACCATGCCATCTTTCATACTCGTTGTTTGCTGTGCAAATTTTCTTGCATCTTCCATGTTTCCTTCTGCAATTGCCTTTTCATATTTCACAGTAGCATCTTTTTTGATTTGTTTTCGTCTCTCAATCTCTGCAGTTTTTAATGATGGTGGTTTTCCATCAAATACGTATACTGGTTTTATTCCTAGTGACAGGAAATTGATATTTCTGTAAAGTAATCCACTAAGATGACTAGTAATCCTACCTTCCGAATCTGACAATTGTAATCCATCAGGACCTCTTATGCTTGCTAGGAATTGGTAAATTGCATTATAGGCATCGACTGCTATGATTTTTGACGAAAATGATTCTAATGTTGTCTTCTCTCTGACTACTAGTTCTTTTAGATTTAACCCCATTGTTTGTTATTGATTTTTTATGCTATTTTGTGTTTATCTTTTGAATTATGACTAGTACCCATGTTTTTACTATTGTTTTTGCATATTGTGAAAAATTGGCTATTTAGGATATACTTGTAGGTGTTATTTTGATTGCAATTAGTTATATAAAAAATAAAAATTTCATTGAACAATGAAGAACTTGAATTTACCTGCAAATTTAAAAGATAAAATATATCAAATAAAGGTAAATTCTCAAAATAATTTTTCGAAAATTGTTTCTTATTTTCCATTATCTGTAGATGAACAACAACTAATTATTACTTTGATGAATAATCCAAAATCCTTTGATGGATTTTATTCTATTTTTTCTGATCATATCTCTGAGCAAGAATGGAATAAATCCAAAGTGCAGATAATTAAGCGCTTTCAAGATGAATTATTTGATATAGACTAATTTTATCCAAAATCATTTGTTTTGTGCTAGTTCTGATTTGCTTTATTATGTGGATGCTTCTAAGATTTCTTGCCAGGTTAGCCAAGTGGTACGGCGGCCGTCTCGAAAACGGCTACGCGCAAGCGTGCAGGGGCTCGAATCCCTTACCTGGCGTTCATAATATTCTGTTCCATTTTCTCTATTTTTTATTCTAATCTTCTAAATGATTAATTAAAAAATCTATTATTTTTCTTTTATCTGTTCTACTATTTTGCTTCTTTTTCTCGCAATGAATTATAATCTACCATTATTTTTGGAAGTTTGTCATCTGGATTTACTGCTATTCCATATTTTTGACAATATAGGAAATAATTTGGCCAATTTTTTCTAGCAATTTGATTATAATCCTCACCTACCATATGATCATACCAATCAATTATTATCAAACCATAAGCAAAAAATCTACTGAGATACTTGGCAATTCCTACAGGGATTTTTTTGTGTATGTCTAGAAATGCAATTTGATCTATGGTATTCAAATAATCATTTGCGTATCTATGACAATCTTCAGTAGTTTTAAGAATTGAATTTTTATCTAATCTGTTTGTAAGATCCTCGTGGAATCCTCGTAATAGCTGAGAATACGTTGCCTTTGTATTCTCTCTGACACTTTTCCAAGTTATCAATAATGTGATAACAAAAATTGTAGCAGTGACAGAGCTAATAATTATTGCAAGCGTCGAAGTTTCGATCTTTTGTGTTGATTGTAAAAATATCCCTGCAAGATTTAGAAACATATTGTTACTTATTTCATCACTTATTATAATATTTGAGATATGTTTGAAATAAACTTAGATTAAATCATCATATCGTATATTTGCCTTCATCTACGATTGAAAAGTTGAAATTATCAATGATTTTTGTAGATATTACGTTACAAAAAATGACATCAAAATTATGGTTATTTTACATAATGCTGGCACTTACAATCTCTTTTCCACTATCTTTTGCTCAGCACCATGGCGGTCAGCAAGCTCCTCCAATCAGTTTTGGAATGGGGGAAGTAACCGTAAGCACATTCTTAATCCCAGCAGATTTTACTCCTGAAAAATATTCTGATGCAAATCTGAAAATCCGATTTTTTGATCCTATGACTAATGTGAATATAGAAAGCGTCAGTTATAGAATCCAAATATTTTATGGCACACAATTGGTTGCAAATCAAATGTTTTTTGATAAAGACGGAGAGCTAGACATCAAAATACAACCTAAATCTGGGTGTCAGCAAGAAGAACTGTGGAAATGTACAAAATATTATGGAGATGTGGATCCAATTGTACCAAATGCTTTAGCTTCAACACCTTCTAGCATACCTGTGATTTCTGGACCTGTGTTTGTTAATAGTGGACAATATACTGTAAAAACTGACATAATAGGGGCAAAAAATCCAAAAACCCAAACTACCCAGGATATTCACTTTGAAACCATTATGATAATACCTAATGAACAACAATTTAAGATGATTGCATCTGGCACTGAATATTCTATTTCTGCAAAAAATTTCCAAGATCCAATTACAAAATTACACTATGATGAATCTTCCAAGTCGATAATCTTTGAAATGCCTTTTGATTGGGCGCATATTGAACACATGGATTTTGTAAAAAATTATTTTGAAATTCCAAAAAATTTCTTACCTTTTCAACATGTGAACAGCTTTTATGGCAAAGTTAATGATGTTTTAATTCTTCCAAAAGATTTGCATTATGATAAATATTCAAGCAAAAATACTAACATAATACATTTTATGATTAATAATAATGAACTAAAACAATTTCAAAACTCTGATTCTAAACTAAACGTTGCAATTATTCCTGAATCCCAATCATCAATCGTATCTGAAGAACTTTTCTTTGATAATGGATTTAAGGCTCTTGCCTCTTATGACTCTCGATATTCTAAAAGTAAGGATTTTCTTTTTTCTATTGTGTTTTTTGATTCCAAAGGAAATCTGGCTACTGATATACGATATGGTTATGGTCTAAAGGACCCGTCTGGAAAAGAAATTGTGAACACTGGTGGAAATCCAAATAATTTGGGAATTACTTTGCCAAATGGCATTGATACAAGAATACTTGATGCTTCTCTAGAAGGCAAGTATTCGATGCAAATAGTGCTGTTAGGAATTGGGTATGATGACTTTGAAAGACCTATTTTTAAAAAATTTGAATTTGAAATGGTAAAATCTGAAATGCCAAAAACTGTGATTCCTGTATCTGCTATTCCAAGTTGGATTAAAAACAACGCTGGTTGGTGGGCAGACGGTTCAATTGATGATGATTCATTCATTCAAGGAATCCAATTTTTAATCAAAGAAAAGATAATCAGTATTTCACCCACTCAAAATTCAGGAACTGGTTCAAATGAAATTCCTAGTTGGATTAAAAAGAATGCTGGTTGGTGGGCAGACGGTTCAATTGATGATGATTCATTCATTCAAGGAATCCAATTTTTAATCAAAGAAGGCTTAATCCATCCTTGAAGTTGAATTGCACATTTGAATAAAAAACCACGATTCTATGGATTGACTTGTTGACCTTTTGTTCTCTGAATTATTTCTGACCTTAATGTAGCAAAATCTGATGTAATTTTTGTATTTGTCTTAATTTCAACTAGTTCTTTTAGGATTTTTTCTAATAATTCTATTATCCTTTGTTGGTTTTCTTGATCATTTGGCATATTGTCTGATAATTTTTTTACTTTTTAAGTTTTATACGGTTAGATATTGTGTATTGATGATACTTGTTTTTTTATGTATCTGTTCAAATACAAATTAATTGTATGCTATTTTTTAGGCTGCCTTTGTTTTATCATCTACTAGCTTGAATCTTGATAATACTTTGTACATGATAAATACTATTAGAGCAATTATCACAAAATCGATAATGTTTGCGATAAAATCTCCATATCTAAATTCTGAAATAGCTCCCGTTGCACTATTGACAATATTGCTTTGAAGTGTTTTAAGATCTCCTGATGGTAATACTAATCCTACAATTGGATTGATAATGTCAGTTACTAGTGCACTGACTAACTTTGATGCTGCTGCGCCTATGACAAACGCTATTGCTAATCCAATAATGCCAAAAGTCTTAAGAAAACCCATGAATTCTTGAATAAAGCTTTGTTTTACAGGCGGTGCTTCAGTCATAAACTTCAAGAAATACTTCTCTGATAAAATAAAACCTGATCAAAAATATTGATTTATCATAGTAAAATAATTTCCATCGTTTTTGATCGTCCTATTATTTTTTAGATTAACCCCAAATAGTTCATTATTTCTGCTATGTTAACACCTAAAAAATAAAATGATTTTAATTCTTTGATGTTTTAAGATTTTGTTTCTTCTTTATTTGATTTTAGTTTGTTACAAATAGAACAATCTTGTATCATTGATTTGATTTTTTGTTTTAATCCCATGTTGACACGTTTTTTACTCCGAATATAACCTGTAACTATTTCTCTAATTTAACCACAAATTCCTCTTTTAATGAGGAAAAGATTGGATCTAAACTTTGAAATATCGTGTTGTGGTTGATGTATCGTGACTACTGCTTATGTTATGATTAATTGTGAACTTGGTGCAGAAGAAACTATTATGGAGAAATTAAAAGAAATAGAACAGGTTAAAGACGTGTTTGGAACTATTGGGACTCATGATATGATGGTAAAATTAGATGCTGAAAATTTTGAAAAAATTAGAGAGATTGTCTCCAAAAACATCCAAAAAATAGAAAAAATTCGAACAATCTCCACACTTGTAAGAAAAGATAATTGAAATTATGGATTAGGGGAATTAAATGTCAAATGAAAAAAATGAAATTGAAAAATTAATTGACACTATGATATCTAGCGGTGATGAATTAGTTCAAAAACTCAAGACTGTTTTGCCTGATTCCTTATCTGAATCTATGATGTTATTTCATGAATCTAATGTTACAAATCTTACAAAAATTAAAGAATTTCTAAATAAATAAGCGCAGTCACTAAGAATTTGTACTATATGCTTTTTAATCTTTATTTGGATATTCTAACATGACTAGATCTCGTACAATTTCTATTCTTGTTAACAAAAAAACAGGTGATACCTTTGATGCTATTTTGAATTGTCCTCCAAAAATGATGCCTGATGCTAAGATGACTGCTGATGGTTGGTGGTCTTTTTCAACGCCTAGAGGAAACGCCCGATTGAAATTCAAAGAAAACAAATCTCTTGGAATTTTAGATCACACGTTTATTGATCAAGAGTCAACATGGGATGTTCCGATGCGAATAGTCTCCAGTGGTGATGAATCTGAAGTAATAATTACTTTAATAAAACCACATGAACTAACTGATGAACAATTCAATGAAAGAATGGTAGAACTAGAACAAGTATTTGTAAATATGAAAAAAATTATTGAACGACAATAACAAAAAATTACATGTAAAATTATTCCTAGATATTTTTAGCCACTTTCCATCTTTTCTACATGATATGTTTTGAAAAATTTTACTTTTACAGCTACACTTTGGGCATAAATTAAGAACAAACATACCTTAAGGTTAAATATAATTTTTGTAAGTAAAACTAGAGATGCCTTATGAAGAAGTCTATTTTCAGCGGTTAAAAGAAGATGATCCTGAAGAGTTAGAGAAATTATAATTACTCAAAAACAACTAAATTTTATTCTATCCTTATTTTTGTTTTCTATCTAGTCTTTTTCTAGACTTTTGTCGCCACCAGGACCTACCATGTCTTCTGATTTGACATCATTATCCCATTTACCTTTAACTCCTTTGATTAACAATATGATTCCACTCCCAATCAATACTATGACAATTGCAAAAAATAAAGTTTGATCAAATATCTTCGATGAGCAGCTGACTATAACTGGTTCTTTGTAATCATGATAGTCATAACATTCACCAAATTCACTGGCTTCGATGTTTGCAATTTGATAGTCATGTCCAAATACACCTAGAATCAAAAACCCTGAAAAAATACACACAATGCTGATAATGATATAGCGCATATCGCTCATGAATTTATTTTTGTGATATGCTATTTACACTTTGATTTACTTGTATCTTCTAGTGCTATTTTTCTAGTGTTCTTTTTAGATTTTCTAAAGATGTCTCATAAAACGTTCCCATAAATGTTACAAATCTCATGAATTCTTTCATTGACATCTTTTTACTATTGAAATAAGATTGCCATGTTAACTGAGTTGTTTTTTTGTTTTTTGGTTTAATTGAAATTGTTGCCACATACGCTCTTAGTGGTAATCCCTCTGTTGCAATATATGTAAAATATTCATCTTCTTTCCATGCAACTATATGTTCTTCAATAGTATTGCCATCCGTAAATGTAATCTTGCGTATTGCTCCAACATTTCTTCTTTTTTTCGAAAGATATGTAGTTTTTTTGACATCTATCACCCATGATGAAAGTCCTGCTATGTTGCTTATTTTCCGCCAAACTTTTTCTTTTGATGCTTTAATTGTAATAGTTTTCTTTACTGAATCAGTATGAAATGATTTTTTCACATTTTTTGTCATGTTGGTTGTATTTCTGAGTGAGTTTTAAATTTTATTTCTCTAACACATTTAATCCCCCGAGTTCAAGTCTAACAAATGGTCTTTGGATGGGGTAAAAAGAAAGACGAAAAAATATCTAAAGAAATTCCTCTGCAAAAACAGATTCAATTATCTGATGTATCTGCAATTATCCAACAAATACTTGAATTAAGAACATCGCAAATTCTATCTGACATAAAATCCATCAGAAACAATACTGAACCACTAATCCAAGAACTCACCATGATCGGAAATACCCTTGAAAAAGATAATCTTCAGGTCGATGAGATAGATAAGCACCTTAGAATAATTGTAGTTAGAGGCAAACAACAAGTAATTGACATGATAAAAAAAGATGCAATACATTTACCTGATATTGCCTCTTACGATGATGCTGAAAATCTAAGTGTTATTTTAAATCAAATGTTGAAAAAAATTGGAGATGTTCTTGGACGACAGACTCGAGTAATACACATTTTTGCCAAAAAATATGCAGAAAAATTAAAAGAAATTTTAATACAAATGAATTCAAACCATGTTGAAATCCAACAACTGTTAAAAAATTATGAACATACAAAATACATGTCTGCTGAAATTTTAGAATCATTAAAAGAAATTGTTGATTTAGAAAATAATCTTACTAAGAAAGAACAAAGAATTGTTGAAATTCATAGTTTTATTGATTCCCTTGACAAAAAAATTCTTTCTTTTGAAGATTCAATTAAAAAAATACAAACTTCAGATGAATATGGAAAATTTTTAGATTTAAAACGAATTTTGGATGAATTTACTGTTAAAAAACATCAAATAAAAAATGACATTGACTCACAATTTACAAAAATTTCTAGACCTCTTAGTAGATATGAATATGTTTCATCATTGGATAAAGAACAAAAAAATCTGCTATCTAAATTAATTGAAGATCCATTTGAGGTATTGCTTTCCAAAAACAGGGATTCGATAATACTTATTTTGGAAAATGTAAGAAAAGGGATTATTTCTGGCTCCATCTCTGTTAAAGATGCTGAAAAATCATTCTCTCAAATAACTGAAACAGAGGAAGCATTAGATGGATTTATCAAACAAGTAACTGCCTTTGTAGATAAAAGACAAAGCATTCAAGATCAAATGGTTGCACTTGAATCAAATGAATTATCTGATCTTACAAGCGATCTGAAAAATGCTCTTTCTGATAAAGAAAATTCTAAATTAAAAATTAAAACATTTCAAGATGAAATTAACGAATCTCATTCTAATATTCCAAAATTAATCTCTGATATTGAAATCAAACTAAGAAAATTCTCTAATACTGTTTACACTATTACTTATCCTAAATTTAATTAGTTCTAAATTATGATATCTTGACATGTTATTCAAAAAGAAAAAACTTGAAAGACAGGTTTCTTTACACAAACAAGTTCTGGATAGCATTTTATCTTATTGCCAAATGAAGCATCCCAATGAATGTATTCTTATTTTGAAAGGTAAATCAAAACAAGGGCAGATCTTAATTGATGGACTCGTAATTCCACCGTTTAATTATTCTGGACCAACATTTGCTGGATTCCCTCACTCTTTTTTGCCTTTTGATATGAGCTATGTTGGAATGGTTCATTCTCATCCAAGTGGAACGGCTGATCCTTCTGTCACTGATCTTCACAACTTCTTTGGATTGGTGTCACTAATTGTACAATCTCCTTACGGGGATGACGATATCTTTGCTTGGGATAGTAACGGGGATTCCATAAATCTAGCAATTATCTAAATTCAAAAATCTCTCTCAGGTTATTACAGAAAGAATGAGAAATCCTGACAAAACTTTATAAGTATTTTGAATGTATTTTCATTGAATTGTTTAATTATAAGACTTATTTGATATTCTTGTTTGCATCACTTGGTATTAGCATTGGATTGCAAATGGTTCTTCCATTTCCATACGGTCTTGGTGCGGCTCTAGCTATTTTCATAGCATTTCCAATGTTGTTAAGAAAACGATACATGAGTCGTATGAAAGGATATGGCGATTCTGGAACTGGTGGTGGATTCTTTGGAATGAACTCTAGTGGTACTGGGGTGCGCTATGTGTGTCTAGTTTGTAGTAACAAACACAAAGGCGGCACTTGTCCTAGATGTGGTTCTAAAATGCAGCGTGCTGATTTTTAAAAGGTAACAATGTCATTAGATGAAATCAGAAAAAAAGTCCTATACCAAAACTCCATTGAGGTATGGATTGGAATAAGTAAAGAAAAAAACATAGACTGGGTTGACACTGAAAATTACAAAAAGTTCATTGCTTTTCTTCTAAAAAATAATCTAAACATGAAACAAATGTCCATTTGCTTTGATGAATCAGACAAAGCATCTGAAGGTGGTCACAGCAAAAAAGTATTTGCTAACAAGTTGGCAGCATTCAATGACGAAAATTCATCATGCTATTCAATAAAATTGAATGATAGTGCTATTGAATTAATTCGAAAATTTGACCTCTAATTTTATTATCTTTTTAACTTTGGATTTACTATTGCATCCAATGCATTTCCTATGAAAACAAATGCCAATCCTGTTATTGCTATCATTATCCCTGGTGGCATTATCCACCACCATAATCCTCTAGCAGCTGCACCGTATACATTGGCATCATGTAAAATTTGACCCCATGTTGGAAATGATGGATCGCCTAATCCTAAGAAACTAAGTCCTGCTTCTGTTGTAATTGCAGCTGGCACTGATATGGCAATACTGGCAAACGCATATGGTAGTAACTGTGGCAAAATATGCCTAAGTACGATCTTTGAATCTTTCTGACCCATCATATTGGCTGCTTCTACATATCCTCTGATCTTGATTTGCAACGCCATACTTCTTGCAACTTTTGCTATTCCAACCCAACCAAATACCATCAAAAATCCAATCATCACAAAAATACTATTGCTAATTGTAACTGACAGAATAATCAAAAATGGAAGTGCAGGAAGTGCATAGATTACATCATTAAATCTCATCATTGTTTCATCTGTTTTTTTACCTCTATATCCTGCATACACACCATACAGCAAACCCATTATCACTGATGCTATTGCTACAACCAACCCTATGAAAAGTGCCAATGGTGTTCCCCAAAGTAACCCTGCAGCTAAATCTCTTCTCAACTCATCTGTTCCCATAATTCCAAAAGCTTTACCTCCTATGATTAGCCTGGATTCTGTAATCTGATCTTCTGAATTACTGCCATACATCTTAATCAAAAAAATATAGTTTCCTTTTAGTGGTTCATGATTCTCTATTTTAGAAAAAATGATGTCTTCTGCTGATAAATTATTTATAGAAAATAAAAATTTGTTTGATTGCAGATATAGGTTTTTCCTAATTGCATTGTCTGTGGAAAATATTCTTTCACTATGAATTGAATTTGAATCTGAATATGGCAATGATGTTGATAATAATTTTAATTGTATTCCATCTGGACGTATTACATCCATTTGTAATAATGTTGTTCCTGAATATTTTGCAGAAAATTCATAAATGAAATCATTTGGGAAATCTCCATAGTCAAAATTTACTCCAAATTGATGAGATGTAATTGATGTGTCTCCTGATACACCATAGTTGACATTTGGTATATTCAAAATTTTGTGTTCAGGAATTTTTTCACTCAAAAATAAATTAACCCATACCGGTATGGCGACTTTGGGATATGAAATCCAGTTTCCTGGATTATTCCATTCTTTAAAAGTGTCTACTGGAATTACAGTAATTACAATAATTGACGTAAAAATTAAAATCGATAAAATGGCAATGCCTGTAATGCCTATTTTACTTTTAAGAAATTCTGCCTTGATTTCTTGTGGTGTGATGCTACTCATTAACCTGTTCTCACTCTTGGATCAAAATATCCGTACAGCAAATCTGCAACAAATATGCTAATCAGGAAAAACACTGTCAAAATGTATGTAGCACCAATAATTACGGGTAGATCCATGACTGTGATTGCCTCAAAATACAGTCTGCCCATACCTGGCCAGTCAAACACAGCTTCTGTAATTATTGCACCACCTAACGAGCCTGAAAGACTCAATGCTAGAATGGTAACTATTGGTGGAGCCGCATTTTTTAGAGCATGTGTGTAGATTATTTTTTTCTGATTAATTCCCATGGTCTTTTTTGCAATTATGAAATCTTCTTGCATTATTCCTACTATGAAATTTCTAACTAAATACGCCCATGATCCGAAACCTATGATTACAATTGTGATCAAAGGTAATGTCATATGATATAGTAAAGATCCGATATAACTTGGGTCTGATGATGGAATTAATGGTGTTGCTCTAGCAGGAAAAATATGATATACAAACGAAAATACAAATATCATTAACATTCCTATCCACCAAACAGGAAAACTAGAGCTAATTATTGCAAAACTGGATGTTATTCTGTCTAGTGTTGATCCTACTTTGCTTCCTGCCAGTGCTCCTAGAAAAATACCTATCACCGATATTATGATTGTTGCAGTTGTAAACAGTAGGATGGTTCTGGGTAGTTTTTCTACAATAATTTCTTTGACATCTGATGATCCTGAATCACTAGTAAGAAATGTTGCATGACCAAAATCTAGAAATAATATTTTATACATTGTTAAACCTATCCTTTGTGGAGAATACCATGGCTCATCCAATCCTAAAATCTTGATTCTTTGTTCAATTTGAGTCTGAATAAATAACTCGAATTCATCCACTGATGAAAAACTTTCTGCAATTGCAGGATTTTCTGTAATTTCAGATCTTACTTGAAAAGCAATTCCTTGTTTTAAGATGCTGTCCATATTTGATCCTACTAACGCAATTGTAATGAGTAATGTGATCATCAAAACTCCAAACATTGTGATTAAACGTGTAGCAACATATCTCTTCAAAGTCAATAACCAGAAATAGTAAACTCAGTTTATAATAATTGCAGTATGAATATACATTTAGTTTGATTTGAGCAGATTTCATATGATCTTTGTGCCTAATTGTGGCCTCTTGCCTTTGTGTCTCTTTTTCCTTTGAGGTTTTATGT
>JABFSW010000098.1 GCA_013140415.1 Nitrosarchaeum sp. | reverse complement strand
GGATGCTATTTCCATACTTAAAAAAGAAGGAATTAACATTGGATTTAACCAAATTAAATTAATTCATCCATTTCCATCTGATTATGTCAAATCTCTTCTAAAAGACGCAAAAACCATAATAGACATTGAAGCAAATCATTCAGGTCAACTAGGCAAGATCTTCAAGCAAAATGTATTGCGAGAAATTGATTATTTTATACTAAAATATACTGGAAGAGGAATGACCAGTACTGAAATTCATGATTCACTAAAAAAAATAGTTGAAAATAAAGCAAACAAAAGAGAGGTTCTAAGTCATGGCGCTTAAACTGGCTGATTACAAAACTGAAGTACACAATGATTGGTGTCCTGGCTGTGGGGATTTTGGAATAGTTAACGCATTACAAATGGCATTAGCTGAAATGGGAATAGAACGTGATAAAGCAACAATTTTTTCTGGCATTGGTTGTTCTGGAAAAACATCTCATTTTATCAACACATATGGTGTTCATACCCTCCATGGAAGAGTTTTGACTTTTGCCCAAGGTGGAAAACTTGCAAATCCTGAGATGACAGTTGTAGCAGTAGGTGGTGACGGTGATGGATTGGGAATAGGGGCTGGTCATTTTGTTGCAGCTGGAAGACGCAATATTGACATGACTTACATAATATTTGATAATGGAGTTTATGGTTTAACTAAAGGACAAGCTTCACCAACATTAAGGCTAGGTGAGAAAACAAAATCACTTCCTTCTCCAAATACAAACTATAATGTAAATCCTATTGGATTGGCAGTAGCAAGTGGGTTTACATTTGTAGCGCGTGGTTATTCTTATGATGTTCGACATTTGAAAGATTTGATCATCAAAGCTGTTAATCACAAAGGTCTTTCTTTCCTTGATGTGTTACAACCATGTCCAACTTACAATGATATCAATACCAGAGATTGGTATGCTGGTATTGATTTAGCACAAGAATCTATGGAAAGACACTCTAGAATCTATAAACTTGAAGATACCCATTTTGATCCAATGGTGCATTATGACAATGAGACAGAGGTTAATGAAAAATTATCTCAAGCCTTGATCAAATCTCTGGAATGGGGAAATAAAATTCCAATAGGTGTATTTTATCAAAACGAAATAATCTCACCATATTCTACTAGGCTAACTGATAAAATCCCAAATTATCTTGAAAACCCTCCTGCGCAACAAAGGATTTCAGAAAATGGATTGCCTACTACTGATGTTTCAGAAATACTTGATTCCCTCAGAGTTTAGAATGTCTATGACCTAATGAGTTATAGACTAGTTTATTCGTAGATCACCTTGCTATTGAACATAAACGAGGCAAATAAAATATTTAGAAAATCTATTATCAAAGGTTTCTTTGAACCCCAATTAGTTAATCTTGATTTTAAAAAATCAGGAGTCAAACACCCTTCTATAACTGATGATGGTTTGATGCAATCTGATTTACTCCACATATTTTTTGATGTGGATACTGGCTCTGATTATCCAGATGCAGATGAATGGTTTATCGTTGAACTACTTTTTCCACATGATATTAAACTTCCAGACACTCTGAAAGGAACTGATTATTTCACAACTATTTCAGTCGAGGATGGAAGAACATTTTGGCATCATCGTGAACTAATACGCTACAAATATGGTAAATCAAAAAAACTCAATGATGCATTAGAATTTTTAGAATCAAAATACAAAGAACTACACAGTTTACTTGAACCACTTCAAAAAGATCTCAAATAATTGCATTCCAACTATCTCCTCTGAAAACATATCTTTTGTTTTCCGATGTTGCAGTATTAAGACGCCATCTTATTGATTCCGGATCAAACTTGTAAACTATTTCTAAAACATCTGATGGTAGTTTTTCTGGATCTAGATGATATGGAAGCAATTCTAAAACAAAATCTATTTTTTCAATTGCATTATCATACCATTGTCTATCTTCAGTATCCAACACAAAAACTATTTTTGGCTTTCCTAAAAAATTAATAATTATCTTTAAAGCATTTCCAGTACCTCTACGTCTTTTCATCTCTTTGAAAACAGCCTTCATTTTTTCCCAGCGTCTAAAATCAAACCATTTGAAAAATTCTTCATTAAAGGCAAGTGGTATGTCTAAATTCAAAAAACTGACAAAATTATCATCATTTGCTTCAATCTCCTCTTGAATAATTGAAAATCTAGAATTCAAATATCCATAAATTACTTCAATCTCCCACGGTGATATTCCATAATATTGTAGAGATATTTTCAGATTCTCATCAATCATTAATTAGAAATCATGAAAATTGTAATTAAATCTTCAAATCTAGTTAGGATTGGCTTTGTTTCTCCTCAAAATTAAAATTATGGAGTAAAAAATGCCCACTAATGAAAAAGGAATTTGTAGTAAGAAGTATTGATGCTGCACCTGATGGTGCACCGTATGTTGTTGTCTCTCTATCTTCTGTTAAAGACCTTAAAGAAGGAACCACATCTACTCCTTCTCCTTTTGGTGGTCCAAAAGTGATGGGATTCACTAACATGAATGATATGATGAAGGATCTCAACAAAATGTTCTCTGGAATGGGTGGAATGGGTATGCAAAGTGGTGTGACACAACTAAAACTTGAGATGCATGAATACAAAGAAATGGGTTTGTCTGTAGGCGATAAAGTCTATCTTGAATTAACCAAAGAAGAAACTTTGGGCATATAATCAATCTATTTTTTATTTTCTTTTTTAATTATTCTATATGGTGTTGATAAATTTCCATAGATAAAATATGCTAACTGTTCCAATTACAAATAACATTGGTTTCCATGCAAAAACTGGAATGCTGGGTGTTGCAAGCTTTACTTTGTAATTATCGAAAATCATGTGAACATTTTTTTTGATTTTATCGTGCCAGATTTTATAATCGACTTGGTATTTTTTCAATATCTCTTCTACTTCATATATCACAGGTGTTCTTTGTGACACTAAGTGTTGAAGATAATCTCTTGAAACTTCAACTTCTGCGTGTATGCCAATTAATCCTTTTTTAAGATCTACCATTCTCACATGCATTTCCCATGGCTTTTTTAGTTTAAGATTCAAACCGTTTCCAATTTGGTCAGGCTGTTTATGTTCTAGTTTAACTTTAGTAAATCCTTCAGCTGTGAAAATTTTCATTAATTCATCAAAGCTCTTCTTCACTACAATGTGAAGCTGTTCTACACCTTTACTATCTATGTCAATACTGTGTTTTAATCCGTCCAGAAATGAAATTGTTTTGGGATATCTTGTTAGGTATTCCATAATTTTGTCCTCAAAAAACCTCTATTTAAAGCAGAATCCATTCAAATTCTAGTAATTCATTGGATTTGTTAGACCTCTAACGTATACGCACTGATCTGGAGATATTGCCATCTCAGTTGGGTTGATTTTTCTATCTGTAAGTTTTGCTCCTGAATTTCTGACAATTGCAAATGGTTTTGATTCTGCCGCCTCACCCATTTTATGATTCGCGATTGTTGCAAGATTATCTACAACTGCTTGGAAAGTCACCTTCAATGGATTTCCATCAAGATCTTTTTCAGCTCTCATATCTAATACTGGTTCAATCCCTGCACACGATACTGCTACCCCTGATG
>JABFSW010000167.1 GCA_013140415.1 Nitrosarchaeum sp. | reverse complement strand
AAGTGAATCAATATCAGTTGTTGTTTTGACTGTTTTTTCTTGGCTCATGCTGCACATTCACCTTTTCCAGTTTTTGTGTGATAGCTAGAATCACTTCCATAATCATTGTAAAAATCAGGATCTTCTTCTTTTGTAGGTGGAATTGTAAATGAATCCAAAGATTTCCTTATATCAAGAATAGATTTTATTTCAGAATCCTCTTTTCCATTTACAACTCTGTGCATCCAATCTTTAAGAGTATCATCAGATTTTTTATTTTGTTTGAATAATTCAATAATTTTTAAAATTACTGGAATTACTCTTTTTGCAGGAATTCTATGACATGTAGCACCAAGCATTGTTTCTCCATCCGAGCGTCCTCCCAAAGACATTTGATAGTTAGGATACATTTCTTTTCCAACTCTACCTCCTCCACCAAAGAAACCAATTGTGGCAATTCCATGCTGACCACAGGCATTTGGACATCCGCTTATCTTAATTGAGGAATCACGTAAATCATCATCTTGGTCTAATTTGAGTTCGAGGAATTTTCTTTGAATTTCCTTTGCCAGTCTATGAGAGTTAGTCAAAGCAAGATTACATGAAGTTGTGCCTGAGCAACCAATAGGGGCAGCCATGGTTAAGGCACCAGACTTTGCCAATCCCACGGTAAGCAGTTTGGAATACAAACGTGACAAGTCATCATCATGGACGTAGCGTAATGCAATGTTTTGTACAAACCCAGCTCTTGCATAGCCTTCTGAGGAGAATTCTCTAATTATTGTTGCCAGTGCAGTTATCTGATTTGATGTAATGTCTCCAGCCTCAAGTGTTATGAATACAGAGTTATACTCTGACTGTTTTTGTTTTAGGGTGTTGGTTTTTAGCCATCTTGCGTATCCATCAGGAATTGAACTTCCACTTTCATCAGATATTCTAATTGGTCTTTTAATTATTGACGGAGTAGTGTCTACTTCAAGATGAGTTACAACAGATTGAGTTGCCCTTACTATAGCTCTTTCTTTAAGAACTAGATTTTGGAATTTTTCCCAACCCATGTCATTTACAAGATAACGCATTCTATTTCGTGCCATGTTTTTTCTATCACCTAGTCTATCAAAAATTCGCAGTACTGCAATTGAAGTATACAAAAGATCTTCTTCTGGGGTAAACTCTTCTAATTGATAACCTACAAAAGATTTGTTACCTAATCCTCCACCAAGAAAAATTTTGAATCCTTTTTGAATAGTTCCATCCAAATCTCTAGTTTGTGGAATCAATCCAACATCTACCATTCTTACCATTCCATGTTTTTCGCAACATGTAAAATTAAATTTGAATTTTCTTGGGAGACTTTGCGATAATGGATTTCTTAAGAAGAACCTAGCTGTGGCAAGTGCATATGGAGTGGAATCAAATTCTTCATCAGGACAAACTCCAGATAAAGGACTACACATTACATTTCTTACAGAATTGCCACATGCTTCACGCGATGTAAGACCTACTTCAGATAATCCTCGTAAAATTTCTGAAACATCTTCTAAGATTACCCAGTGTAATTGAATATTTTCTCTTGTAGAAAAATGAGCGTTTCCTATAGAAAATTGCTCACTTAGTTGAGATATTTTTTCAAGTTGATGCGGATAAATTTCTCCGGCAGGTAATTTGATTCGAACCATAGCATAATCATTGGTCATTCTGGTGCCATATGCCCCATGCTGGAGTCTATATCGTCTAAAGCTGTCTTCGTCGTATTTTCCTTGACGGAATAACTTTACAGTATTAGCAAAGTCTTCGGCCTCCTCAATTCTTGCCCAATTAATTTTAGGTTTGGGTGAGTCTGGATACGATTGTTTAAGATCAGATATGGTCAATACAATAGAAAGTCCTTTGAGTTATGATATAAATTTTTGATATGTGGAAGTTTAGGAGGTAAGATTTCGATGTCATACATGAATTTTCCTATACTGTAAATAATTCCAGCATCTTAGAATTAGTTTCCCCTAATTTAAAAAAGTGGGAAAGTATTAATGGGTTCTAAGAAGCAATATTTTCATGCAAAAAGCTACTGTTGCAGAAAAATCTACAAAAATATTTACTGATGTTCGTGAAGTCGATATTACTCGTGCAATTGCAAATGAATGGCACTCAGTTCTAATAGACAGAGCAGAATCAGATGTGATAATTATAGGAGCTGGACCTGCAGGATTAACTGCAAGTAGAGATCTTTCAAATATGGGTTTCAAAGTTTTAGTTGTTGAACAAAACAATTACCTTGGCGGAGGTTATTGGCTAGGCGGATATATGATGAATCCAGTAACAGTTAGAGAACCGGCTCAAAAGATATGGGATGAGTTAGGCATTCCATACAAAAAAGTTTCAGAAGGATTGTACTTAACACCTGGACCACATGCAGTTTCAAAATTAATTGCAGCTGCATGTGATGCAGGAGTAAAATTCCTCAATCTTACAAAGTTTGATGATCTTGTTTTAAAAAATGGCAGAGTTACAGGCATTGTTGTTAATTGGATGCCAGTGTCAGCATTACCAAGAAACATCACATGTGTTGATCCAATTGCACTTGAAGCAAAAATGATTATCGATGCATCAGGTCATGACTCGGTTGCAGTAAAGCGACTTGTCGATAGAGGATTAGTAGAATGGAAGGGAATGAATCCAATGTATGTAAACGAAGGAGAAGAACATGTGGTTCACAATACTGGTGAAGTGTATCCAGGATTGGTTGCAGCAGGAATGTCTGTGACTGAAACATATGGACTGGCAAGAATGGGTCCTACGTATGGTTCAATGTTGTTTTCAGGAAGAAAAGCAGCTGAAATCACAGCAGAGAAAATCAAAGAGTTAGAAAGATAAACAATCATCAATTCATTAATTCATTGAAGATCTCAAAAATATTTTTGTATGATGAGCCTGCTGTTTCCAATATTCAACTTGGGAGACTGGCTGGTTTTCTGAAAGAAACATTTCCAGTTCAAGTTGAAACAAGAAACAGTATTTTAAAATTCTCAAAAAAAGATACGGCTACAAAAATTGCATCATGTAGAATTTTCAATCCTAGAAAACCATATGAAAAATACAAACCCAGTACAGATGAGATTCTTTTTGAAGAAGCAAATTTTGAAGACACGGCAAAAACAGAAAATATTATAATGTATGACGGATTTGAACTTCAAAAAGTATTAACAGAATTAATCCCAAATAAGGAGACATCATCAGATTTATTCCATATTTTTTTTACAAACAAGTTGACATGTACGTATGATTGTAATGATTATAGATATCACGGAAGAGCATTAATCGGTGCAAATCCTTCAATAATTTCAACAACAGGAATAATTGAAGCACCGGCAAAGCCAAGAGAATACTATTTAGATTTAATATCAAATTACACCCAGGGCATAAATGTAGAATCAATAAAGCAAAAATACAAAGGAACGTATCTAGAATATAACGACATCAGGTTATCAAAAATCATAGAAGGTTATCTATTACAAGCAATATTTTATTTTGAAACAGGAGAAGCGTTTTGCGATAAAACAGAATGTAGACTTTTTAATGCACATTGGCAAAAAGATCTGTTGTATTCACAGCTAGAAAATGGAAAATTATGTGAAACCCATCAACAAATAT
>JABFSW010000168.1 GCA_013140415.1 Nitrosarchaeum sp. | reverse complement strand
AGCCATATATGATAATCACTACAACAAATGATAGAAAATTGAATCAGAAAATAATTAATTATGCCAAAAGCAAAAAGATTATCGCATATAGTTCAGACAATGCAGAATTAAGTGATTTTGCAAATCTTGCAATTATGAATTTTGAAAATGCGATTCAAATAGCAATTTTTACAGGCGGTAAAAGTCCAGCAATGTCAAAAAAGTTGAAAATAGAATCTGAAAAAATATTTAAAAAAATAATCACGAAAGAAGATATTGGTCAGATAAAAATTCAAAATAATGCAAGAGAACATGCTAAAAACATGATCTTGACTCAAAATGAGAGAAAAAGATATTTGAGTAGCATTATGAATGATAAAGAGATTAAACAGTTAATAAAAGACGATCAGTTGAAAAGAGCTGAAAAGCGAGCAGATACAATATTGAGGAACTGGAAATGAACCAAAACATAATCAATGCACGTGTTACTTTTCGTAACTCACCTATTCATATTCTTGAAAGATTTACCATGAGAGATTTAGAAAGTGCATATACACAATTCAAAGAACATTCAGGTTTAGATGAATGTGTTATTATTCAAACTTGTAATAGAATAGAGATATTTGGTAAGGCAAAAAATTACGACATTAATAAAATTAAAAAAACTTGGGCTTCACTTACGGGTTTAGAAGAAGAAGCGTTTAAAGAAAATGTAGAATTTGTAGAAAATGGAGAAGCATTACATCATTTACTAAAACTAACATCAGGATTAGACTCGATGGTAATAGGAGAGGAACAGATTCTAGGTCAAATAAAAAACTCTATTACATCAGCTAGAAATGCAAAAGCGTCAGGTCAACATCTTAACAATTTATTTGATAAAGCAATAAGAATTGGAACTAGGATTAGAAATTCAACTGGGATTAACCTCGGTGGAATTTCAGTAGGATCAATGGCAGTAAAATTGGCAGAAGAAAACATTGACGAGTTAAAACTAAAGAAAATTTTGTTGATTGGAACCGGTGAAGTATCAACACTTGTTGCAAAATCACTTGGGCGTAGAGGATACAATTTTGTAGTAACTAGCAGAACAATGGACAGATCTCAGGCATTTTGTGAAACTATGGGAGGAAGACCGATAAAATTTGAAGACGTCTTAACAGGATTCGAAAATTATGATGTTTTGTTTGTTGCCACAACTGCACCTTACTTCCTTGTTACTCAAGAGAGAATAACAAAAGCAATGCAAGGAAAGAAAAACGGGATGATGATTCTGGATTTATCAAATCCAAGAACAGTTGACGAAAAAGTTGCAACTATAGGAGGGGTAAAATTGATGAATTTGGATCAGATTGCAGAAATGGTTGAAAAAAATATGAAATCACGATTAAACAAAGTAAAAAGTGTTGAAAATATAATTAGTGAGGAAGTATCTGTATTAGAGGCTTCAATGAAAAGATTAGACGCAGAACCACTTGTCAAAGATGTATTCAAAAATATTGATTCACTAAGAGAAAAAGAATTGCAAAAGGCACTTCAGATGCTTAATGAAAAAGATGAGAAAAAAATCAAAATTATAGAAGAGCTAACAAAAGCAGTTGTAGAAAGTATTGTTTCAACACCAATGAATAATATTCGTAAGGCATCAGAACAAGGTAAGCCAGACATTATTGAAATGGCAAGCAAACTATTTGACTATAAAAAACAGAATGAATTAGACTAAGATTATATCTTACCCAGAAGAAATTTTGATAATGTCATTTCCAACTAGACGTCTTCGTAGATTACGAACTTCTGAGAAAATGCGAGAATTAATTCAAGAAACTACTTTAACTTCAAGAGATTTAATCTGCCCAGTATTTGTTCAAGAAGATCTAAAATCTAGAATCAAAGTTGAATCAATGTCAGAAATTGAGAGATTGCCTCTAGAAGACATCAATGATGAAGTTGGTACGATTTCAGATTTGAATATTCCATCCATTATGCTATTTGGAATTCCTGCCAAGAAAGATGAGGCAGGCACTTCAGCATTTGATGATAATGGAATTGTTCAAAAAGCAATTTCTCAAATTAGAAAAAATTTTGGAGATAAAATAGTAATAATGGCAGATGTCTGTCTATGTCAATTTACATCCACAGGTCATTGTGGGATTATCAAAGAAAATAAAATAGATAATGACTCTAGTCTAGAAACACTAGCAAAGATTGCCGTTAGTCAAGCAAAAGCAGGGGTAGATACAGTTTCACCCTCTGCAATGATGGATGGACAGGTGACAACAATAAGAAAGGCATTAGATGATGAGGGGTTCACAGATGTATCCATAATGTCACATTCAGCAAAACATCGTTCATCATTTTATTCACCTTTTAGAGATGCAGCAGAATGTGCACCAAAATTTGGGGATAGAAAGACATACCAAGTTCCATTTACAAATGCACGTGAAGCAATGATGGAAATTGAAACAGACATCAATGAAGGAGTAGACATTGTAATGATCAAACCAGCTTTAGCATATTTAGATTTGATAGCAGAAACTAGAAGAAGATTCAATGTTCCAATTGCTGCATATAGTGTATCTGGGGAATATGCATTGGTAAAAGGTGCTGCAAAACAAGGATGGGTAAATGAAAAAGACATTACAGAAGAAATACTATATGGTATTAAGCGAGCTGGTGCCGATATGATTGTAACATACTTTGCAAAATCAGCAGCAAAATTTCTTCAAAAATCATGAGAAATGATGAACGTTTTGAGATAGAAAGGGCTTTTGATGTATTACCACATATTGTAGGTTCTAGCTGGGCAGTAATTTGGTTTAGATTAAATAAAATAAAAAAACCTACTCGTGAAGAATATAGAAAAAAAGTTTTAGACTATCTAAAAATGATGGAGCCAGTTTTTGAATCATACCAGGCAGAGGAGAAATTCTCAGAGATAATACAATACATTCAGATAAGAAAACAAGAAGAATACCAAAAAATCATGTCTGGTTTGAATAAAGAAGTGGAAAAGAGATATGACAGATATATGGATTATGGATAAAAGAGAAAACATTCTAAAAAAGTTAGAAAAGATAAAAAATGAAATTATAGTAGCAACATAAGATTATTGTATTTCTTTTTTTAGTTCATTCAAAAAGTCTTTTAGGACTTTAGTTCGCTTTTTAGCCTCAATTTTACCAGATTTTGTATTCATAAGAGATTCTAATTTGAGTAGTTTACGGTAAAAATGATCCAATGCCCAAATTTTATCATTAGGCGTTCTATTTTTGCAGAAAGGATCTTTAATGTTATAAAATGATCTTTTTTCAGAACCGCTTACAGCAAAGACTCTAGCAATTCCTATTGCACCAATTGCATCCAAGCGGTCAGCATCTTGAAGAATTTTCCCCTCAAGGGTTGCAGGAATTGTATTTCTAGAAAAACTATGATCGCGAATAGCATCAGAAATTATCTGAATCTCTTCTTTTGTAAAATTAAATTTTTTTAAAATTTTCTTTGATTTTTCTGCACTTTTTATTGAGGATGATTTTGTGCGTTTGTCAGATTTTGGATATGAAACAACATCATGCAATAATACAGCACTTAGAACAAGTTTTTCACAGGCATTTTCCTTTTTACATATTTTTTGGGCATTTTTGAATACTCGCATAA
>JABFSW010000071.1 GCA_013140415.1 Nitrosarchaeum sp. | reverse complement strand
GTTAGTTTGTTGTTAACATCTAGTCATAACAAAAAAGAATTAAAAATATTATGACTATAGGGAATGTCCTGTTAGTTTTTCATATGCAGTAACATATCTATTTGTCATTTTCTGAATTATTTCTTGAGGAATAATAGGTGCTATTGGTTCTTTTCCTGCATCCCGTGCATCATCAAATTGTTTTTGATATCCATGTTCGGTTAGCCAATCACGTAAAATTTGTTTATCAAATGCCTCTTGGGTTTTACCAATTATATAAGAATCCTTTGGCCATAGTCTATATTCGTCAGGACCAATAGAATCACCCAAGACAATATTGCCATCCAAAATTCCAAACTCGAGTTTCAAATCAGCCAAAATGAATCCTGCTTTGTCTGCAATATCAGACATTCTTTTGTAAATATCAATAGATGTTTTCTCTAGCCATACATATTGTTCTTCAGTAACTAGTTTCATTTTCAGAGCTTTTGTTTTATCAATTGGAATATCATGTTCTGATTTTGTAGTAGGATCAAAGATAGGTTGTGGAATCTTTGCAGCTAGTGTTGTATTAAAGCCATCAGGAAGTTTTATTTCGCCTTTTTTCCATCTTCCTACCAAACTACCATAAAAATAACCCCTAACCACGCATTCAATTGGTAGCATCTTCATTTTTTTGACCACTATTTCAGTATCAGATTGTCTTTTTACAAAATGATTTGAAACGTGTAGTTGATTAAACCAAAATTCAGTAAATTTACACAAAACCTCTCCTTTTTTAGGTATATTTTCTTTGAATTTTACATCAAATGCGGATACTCTGTCGGAGAATTTGAAAAGTAGGGTCTTATCATCAAGGGAATACAGATCCTTTACTTTTCCAGAAGCAATAAACTTCAAACAAACAACCTTGTTTTCAATATGATTTAACTGCTATGAAAAATCTATGAGCCCATCATGCCAACCATCTTTGGAGGAGTACGATATGCTTTGTTTACAAAAATATCATTATCAGCAGTAATCATTACAAATTGCATGGAATTATCAGGGGGTGGAGAAACAATAATTTTAGCACCTGATTTTATTAATCCAATATCCAAAATATCTCCGTCGCCAAAATTGATGTGAATATTAGTCAAAGGTTTTGCTCCAATATTTTGTATGCTCACTCTCCCAGTTACAAACAAATTTTGATTGTCAATAATAGGATCAACAAAGATAGCATAGTCTTGAGTAGCTATGGACATTTTTATAATGTCAAGACCATATACAACACTCATCAATACTATCACACCAACAACAATTGCAATTAAAATTGTATAGTTCTTCACCAAAGATACAATGTGTTTCTATTAATTAAGAATATTATGTGGTTTAATACCATTCCAAATTACTTGCATAATTTCATTCCCTAAAAAACAATATTTAAAGGACTAAATTATTTTTTGTTTTGTTCTGGAATTACAGATAAAGTGGTTGTAGAAATTACATTTTTTATTTTTCTGATTTGTTTTGTAATTGCATCTTCTACTTCTTTTGAGGTCTTTGCCTCAACTTTTACAAAAATATCATAGACGCCAAATGTTCCCTTGGCTTCTTTTACAGCATCTATTTTTAAAAGATCACTCATTACTTCCATTTCATGTGCCATTTCACTTTTGACTAAAACATATGCAGTTTCCATATTACTCGCCTTTCATCTCCATACGGGTTTTAAACTCTGGCGTAATTCCCAATGAATCATAATTTCCAGACGAACAAGTAAAACACATTGAATCTTTTGGAATCCCTATAGCAGCTGCAAGGTTTTCAGCATCATTGTAACCTAGAAAGTCAGCCCCAATACTCTTTCGGACCATTTCAGTTAGTTCCTCATCAGTCATATCCTTTCCATTTGAAAATGTTGCAAGTTCTTCTTGAGATGGAAAATCAATTCCAGCATAACATGGAAATTTGATTGGTGGGTATGTGATAACCATGCTGATTTTTTTTGCACCAGCTCTTCGTAGTGCTTGGATGATTGCTTTGGAACTAGTACCACGGACTAGGCTATCGTCAATTACAACAACATGCTTGCCTTCAATGATTTCTTTGATTGGGATAATCCAACGGTTAATTTCAATTCGATCGCTTTGATGTGGTTCTATAAAACTACGTAGTGGTCCTTTCTTGCTATATCTATCTTTGAGTAGTCCTTCATCAAATGTAAGACCCAATTCTTGGGCATATCCCAGTGCTGCAGGTCTTGCAGAATCAGGAACAGGGATTACAAGATCGGCATCTTTAATCGGGAATTTTCTTGCCAAAAATTGCCCAATTCTTTTTCTTGAGATGTAAATGTTAGCGCCTTCCATATTACTGGAAGGATGTGCAAAATAAGTAAATTCAAAAGAACAATGAGCACGGGACATATCATCAGAGAATCTTTCAGTTTCCAATCCATTTTTACTGAGTTTGATCAGTTCGCCGGGTTTGACATCTCTTTGAAGTGTTGCACCTACTGCAGAAACTGCAGATGATTCAGATGCAACAATGTATGTATCGTCGGATTCTTTGTAACCCAAAACCATAGGCCTGAATCCTTTAGGATCCCTTGCAGCATACACAGAATTATCATCAGAAATAAACGTAAAACAATAAGAGCCAACCATTTCATTTTTCAAAATTGCGAGTGCTTTTCCCATTTGACCGTTTTCAGAAATTAATGATACTAGTCTCTGTGCGGCAACTAATGTATCACTTGCATTTTGAGGGGTAAATGAGCATCCTCCAACTAAATTAGATAGTTCTTGGACATTTGCGATAGTTCCGTTATGAGCAATACAAAGATCTTTGACTTTGAGGGGCTGAGCATTTTCAAGTGTGCTTCTTCCCATAGTAGAATATCGAACATGACCAATTACTGATGGAGAAGAATAATCTTCGCAAATTTTCTTAAATTCTGAGGAAGCACCAGATACAAGACCTAGTCTTTTTAGTGGCTCTTTGTTTGGAATTGCAATTCCCCATGCTTCTTGTCCTCTGTGTTGTAATGCCCTAAGTGCATCAATTGCCATAGGAACAACATTAGTTCCACTAAGACTAAAAATTCCAACCACACCACAATTTTCTTTAACCATGCACTACCAACTCCCTTAACGAATTAAACCAAGTTTTTTGTGCCTTATCAACTCTTAGATCGATAACATGTTTGTTTTCTTTATTAAATCGAATATTCTCACCGCCAAATTCTCCAATCATTTTGTATGAAGCTTTGCTCGTTTTGAAAAGTTCTTCAAGTTTTTTGAGGTTTTTCTTTTCTAAAACTAAAAGATATCTGGAATGGCTTTCAGAAAATAAGATTCTATCAACGTCTAATTTTGGACCAGGTACTTTCTCTAATGAGACATTACATCCAATTTGGTGTGTCATGCAGAGTTCTGAAACAGCTACTGCCAGACCACCTTTAGAGCAGTCATGTACTGTTTTGAGAAGATCTTTTCTGATCAAATCTAAAACTATATTCATATTAGTTTTAGATTCTTGAAAATTAACAACAGGACATTTTCCTCCAACAAACTTGTGAATGTATTCAAAGTATTCAGAACCGCCCATTTCATTTTTAGTATCACCGATAATTACAAGACAATCTCCAGTAGTAATTTTCTGAGAATATAGAGGAGTTTTATCAATCAAACCCAAGATT
>JABFSW010000002.1 GCA_013140415.1 Nitrosarchaeum sp. | reverse complement strand
GGAACATAGATTTCATCTACATTGGGGAGATCTTCTAATATTTCTAATCCTATTACACCTTGTGCCGCTATAATTTGTGGATCATCAAATGCATGTATCATTGTGGCACCAGTTTCTTGTGCAATTTCTTTTGCTTTTGCAGATGATTCATCATAGTTTATTCCCTCTAAAATTACATTTGCACCATAACCTTTGGTGGCAGACACCTTTGATGGTGATGCGTTTTTTGGCATAACAATTGTACACGGTATTTTTTCTAATGATGATGCAAATGCAACACCTTGTGCATGATTGCCTGCAGATGCTGCCACTACTCCATGTTTTTTTTCATTACTAGATAATAATTTTATTTTATAATATGCACCACGCATTTTAAATGAACCCGTTTTTTGTTGAAATTCTGCCTTTAGATAAATTTCTGAACCTGTAAGATCACTAAAAGTCGGTGAATGAACTAATGGTGTTTTTTTTACCTCGTTTCCTCGCATAGAGTTTGCATTTTGTATTTCACTATAAGTGGGATTCATTAGAAATTCTGCTAGATAATAGAGATATTTGACTTCTTCCATTTCAAATTTAGATTTTTCATCACCTTTTATGCGCAATTTGTACGAAACCCCAATCAAAACAGTCATCAAAATACACAATCAATGACCATATTCTTTGAATATTGATATTGGCTAAACCTAGGGCATTATTGTTTTAAGATGATTTCAAATACTATGGTGTTAGTAATTTAGAAAATTCATCCAAGCGTTTGAGGATATTTTCTTTTACAGACTCTGGAATTTTTCGAGGATCAAATAACCCCTCTTTTGTTTTATTTCTAATAAATTCAATATCAAATGTACACAAACATCCTTCTTCACCTGTTATCAATCGAGGATCATCAATTAGTACAGGACTGGTTTGATATGTCTCAACTAACATATTGTCTAATTCCTTGATTAGATTTGTTTTTTTATTTGATAACTCTTGGAAATCAACTTCGATGTCTTTTTCAATCTCTTTGTATATTTTTTCTCTAAATTCATCGTTTTCGTAAAATATTTCAAATAATTTCTGATGATCAAAGTCTTTGTATCCCTTATCTTTTAATTTGTTTAACACAAATTGATCACTGTTATCTGACATTTGCTGTTCTTTGTTTTTTGTCAAATCAATTATATCGGATAATTCTTTTTGTAATTGTATAACCTGCTGATCTGGTTTATAGTATAACAACACGTGATATTGCAATGACATGTGTCCGGAAATAAGATAATTTCCTTCTCTGATCTCAAATTTGGTAAAAATTCTTCTGATGTCTTCGTTATTTGAAATTGAAACCTGTTGAACTGACCAGTTCTTCAAATTTTTAATAATTGTTCGATAAAAATCATTCACAAGTGCAGGATCAAAAGTTTTTTGTTCAGTAATTGTTGCATCCCCTAGCATTACCTTGACACTTATTGATTTGGTGAGATTCATTATTTTTGCAAGAAATGACTGTTGAATATTCTCATTTTTGTTATTCAATATCTGAATAAAGTCATTTGGAGATCTTGTACCTAAACGCACAAGAAATAACGAATTTTAACTGTCCTTAAACCTTAAGATCAAGTATACATTAAATAGAAAAATCAGGTTATTTCATACATGTCTAAAGGGAAAATTCACTGTGATCTTTGCAATTCCGTGATTTTACAGTATTACCATGAGGGTTATAAGGGGAATAGGGGGAAATGCCCTATCTGCAATACAGATTTCCCGTTAGAATAAGATGATAAAAAATGTCAAAAAATAATGAACCCAGTAAATCTCAAATTGAACAAAATGGTAAAATATCAACTGAACAATCCAGTCCTAATTTAATAGATGTGTTACTTGGTCAAAAAGAACACAAAGTTGTAGATTCTGAAACAATGATTCTAGAAACACAGAAACGAATTTGGGGTGCATTAAAACAAGGTTATGAATATACTGGCATTACAGATGAGTCAGAAAAATTTCTGCGCAAAAATGTTTTTTCCAAATTTGACATAATAGTACTTTATGTCGATTTAGTAGGATCAACTACAATGACATTAGAATTGCCTGAAGACAAGTTAGCAATCATAATAAGCTCTTTTGCTCTAGAGATGGCATCAGTTATCACTCTTCATGGTGGATATGTTTTAAAATTTGTAGGTGATGCAGTGATTGGATATTTTGTTGCTTCTGAGAATCCACTTTTAGCTGCAGATAATGCTGTAAGTTGTGCAAAATCCATGTTAACAGTAATCCAAAAAGGCATCAATCCTATTTTGAATCAATACGATTATCCTGATTTAATGGTAAAAATTGGAGCTGATTTTGGCCAGAGCATAGTTGTTAGATATGGTTCAAATCCAGACGCTTCTCCTGTTGATTTGATGGGTCCTGCAATGAACATTGCTTCCAAAATTCAATCACTTGCAAAACCAAACCAAATCTTAATTGGCGACGACGTATATCATAGATTACATCCATCTTCTCAAAGTTCATTTAAGGAAATTGTTTGGAGAAACAACGAATGGAAATACCGTTCAAGACTAACGGGTAAAGTTTACCCAGTTTATGAGTATAACAGTTAAACAGTAAACTTTTCGGGGCATTCAACATGTTCATAATGATGCTCTGTGAATTTTTCTTGAATTACATAAATTACAATTTTATGTAGATCTTCTTCTTTGATGTTTTTATTGCATCTGATACATGTCTTTATTGATTCTGTCATGCGTATTTGCGATCTAAAACAGGAATCTATAAGGATCTGCGATCAGCTCAAATTGAGCTAAAATGACTCCAAATTAGCTATATAGTATATCAAACGCCTAAAGACAAGGCAAAAATATAGCAAAAACAGCAAGATATTGTGGAAGATTTACCAATTAAACAGCTAAAGGACATCTATGGATTAAACCCAAACATACCTCACCTTGCTTTACAATTTCCAAGATTGCCTCCAGGTTTATCTAATCCTATGTTTAAAATTTTTGAAAACCCAATGAAAGAAAAATTTGCTGAAGAAAATGCATCAATCAATAAAAAACTACAAGGATTTCAGCAATCATATCAAAGATATGCATCTGGACTATTAACCATGAATTCTGGTGGAATTGTTCCTCCTGGACATCCATTATTTAGTCGACAAAATTCTGTCAGTACATTAAAAACAGAAAATGATAAATTATTAAAAGAAAATCTAGAATTAAAGAAAAAACTAGATGATAAAAAAGAATCTAATTCCAGAATGCACTGATTTATTGGGTCTAGTACTTTTAACATGCAATTAATTTTCAAGAATAGATTTTTAGATTAGTAAGAATCCTTATTAATTTCAAATTTAATTTTGATTGTGGTAAAAACTCCATCTGAAATATGGAAAGATAAAATAATTCAACATAAGAAAAAATGTCAAAGTATTCTCCAATTATCTGATAGAATCAGGTATGCAGGTGTGATAAATGCCTATGGCAGAACATTGACAGGAATTGTCAGACCTAATGTAAAACCCATGCTAAAATCAGAACAAGTCAAAAATGAATTTTTCATAATATCCACATTAATAACATTAAGAAAAGACACTGCTGGTGCAATTGGTAATTTAGATTATGTATTACTACAACACCAAAAAGTGTCTATTGTAATTTTCCAAAAAGATGACATGACATACTATATCTCAATTGATAGAACAGAGAAAAATATGGATAAAATAATTAC
>JABFSW010000139.1 GCA_013140415.1 Nitrosarchaeum sp. | reverse complement strand
ACTGAACATAATCTGATGGATGCTTTGACAAATACCGATGCTGTAATAATAGTTACTGCTCATAAGGAATTTCATGATCTGGATCCCATCTTTTTGAAAACTAATATGAGAACCCCGATTTTAGTTGATTCAAGAGGAATAGTAGATCAGTATGCAGCAAAAAGAGCTGGTTTGATTTTCAGAGGACTAGGTCGTGGAAAAATCTAGTTCAAAATTAGATTCTAATTCAATCAAAAATATTCTTACACTAAGATACAACCCAACAAAAAACTCGCTAATTCCAAAAAAAACCTGGAAAGACTTTGTAGAAAAACCTGTATCAAATCCAATTGATTTTGTTGAAGATTCTATAAAATCAAACATAGTATATTCGATAAAAAATTCCAAGGCAAAGGTGGCAGTTGCACTAAGTAGTGGTGTAGACTCTACTCTAGTTTTAGCACTTTTAAAGAAAACATACCCAACAATCCCAATCAGTACCATATCCGTGAAATTTGCAGAAAGCATAGATGAATCAAAATATGCTGCAAAAATTGCACACAAGTTTGATGCCGATCATCACGTCCTGTACATTGAAAACTATCTTGCAGAACTTCCTGCAGCCATAAGTATAATCAAACAGCCATTTTGGGATCTACACTGGTACTATATTGTAAAAAAAGCAAAAACAATATCCAAATTTCTTATATCTGGTGATGGCGGTGATGAATTATTTGGAGGATACACATTCAGATACGAGAAATTTCTTTCACTGACAACAAAGAACTCTTCCCCGCTTGCAAAGGTCAAGGCATACCTGCAATGCCATGAAAGAGATTGGGTGCCTGACCAGCAAGAACTGTTTGGGAAAAGAGCACTTTTTTCGTGGAAGGAAATCCATAATCGACTGTTGCCATACTTTGATAATCAGTTACATCCACTTTCACAGGTGTTTTTGGCTGACTTTAACGGCAAATTACTATACAATTGGATTCCACTAAACACTGCATTTCACAAACATTTTGGAGTAAAACCCGTAACACCAATTCTGTCAAAGAATGTGATCTCATTTGCGACTAATGTTCCAATCCATCTGAAATACGACCAAAAAAGAAACATTGGCAAACTAATTTTGAGGCAAATTCTTCAGAAATATTCACTTGAAAAGATGCTCATAAAGAAAAAGCAGGGATTCTCGGTAAACACTATTAATTTGTGGAAATTACATGGGTATGATCTATGTGACTATTATTTGTCTGATGCAAGAATCATACAGGACAAGTGGATAAACAAAGATTGGTTCCAAAAACATTTTCGTAAAAATGATCTAGATATTAGATACGTGAACAAATTTTTGGGAATATTGGCACTGGAAGTTTGGTACAGATTGTTTGTCACAAAAGAAATGAAAACAACTACTAAACTTTCATAAATTTTAAACTAGTTAATTCTGGTTTTCTCTAAAATATTTAAAAATTCTCTTGCAATTTTATTCCAATTGAAATTCTCCTCCACAAACTTTCTTCCGTTTTCTCCCATGGTTTTTCTTTTTTCTTTATCATTAATTAAAAGTGATAATTTCTCAATCCACCCATTTGCATCACCTCTCTCCACCAAAAATCCTGTTTCATTATTTTTCATAAGTTCTGGAATTCCGCCTACATTTGTGGCAACAACTGCCTTTTTCATTAACTGTGCTTCCTGCAGTGTCAAAGGCGACATGTCAATTCCACTAACTAGAGCATAAACGTCAATCTCAGTTAGATATTCTCTGACTTTATCTGGATATTGTAATGGTCCAAGCCATTTGAAATTATCATATTTTCCTAATACTGACAGAATTTTTTCACGGTATGGTCCATCTCCAGCCCAGTAAAAAGTCACATCAGGCATGAACTTTAAGACGTTTTCTAAAATAAGCATCTCTTGTGTTTTCCCCCAAATTACTGCTCCCTGTAATAATCCAACACATGGATGTTTGAGAGTCATTCCTTCTGAGGGATACCATCTCGATGAGGTTATTCCTTGATACATTATTCCAGTTTTTTTATCTGGATAGTTCTGCTTGACAATTTTTTCTAAATGTTGACAAATTGGAACAATTAATGATGATTTTTGAAAAGTTTGTCCAGTGATAGAAATCCATGTTTTCAATGCAATTCTTTTTAAAAGTGATTTGTATAGTGTATGTTTTGCCCATTCCATTTCTTTCCAAATATCTCCTCTTAGATGTATTACTAAAGGAATATTTTGTTTAGATGTAGCAAGTGCAAAATGCCTTTGTCTATCTACTAGAATGATATCTGGTTTAAACTCAGAAATTAATTTATTGAATTTTCTTCTAGTTTGAAACCAATCAGAAATTTTACGACTTGGAAAACCACTGCAAATATCCGTATCAATTACTAATTTACAATCAACTCCTAAATCACTTAGAGCATTTGTAAATTCCTTTAGATGAAAAATTTTGGAAGTAGAACCTCCTATAAGTAATCTCAATTATGTTCAAAATAATGAAAATTATGTGTGTATTAAGACATTTTGTAAAAAAAATGATATATCATCCTAATATTTTTAAAGCCATACAAAATCAATTAAAATCACTTGAAGTCTATTCTTACGAAATATCTAGTTTGTCCTACATGTAGAAAAAGTTTCACTATCAAAATAACAAAAAAATCTAAAGAAGAGATACTGGAAGGATATTTGATCTGTGTAAATAAACACAAATTTAAGATTACAGATGGAATTCCTAGATTTGTCACCGATCTCACAAAGGATTTTGTAAAAACAGAAGATGCTTTTTCTGCAAAATGGAGATTACACCATAAAAATCATCAGGCTCAAGATTGGATTGATTTTCAACAAAAATGGTTTTTTGAAAGATATGGTTGGAAATCACACAAACAATTTAATGAATTTTTGAAAAATAAGCATACTATACTTGATGCTGGAACTGGTGTAGGAAATTCTGCCAAAATGCTTTCAGCAAATCCAAATTCTCATGTTTTTGCATTAGATGCTAGTGAGAGTATTGATTTTGCTTATAAAAAATATGGGAAAATTTCTAACATTCATTTCTTACAAGCTGATCTCAGAGTATTACCATTTAACAAAAAATTCTTTGATTTTATTTATTCTGATCAAGTTTTACATCATACAAAAAACACTGCAACATCATTCAAGTATTTGACAAAATTTCTTAGTGCAGCTGGTGTTATCTCAATTTATGTTTACAACAAAAAGGCACCTGTACGTGAATATGTTGATGATTATATTAGAAAAACAACTGTAAATATGACTGAAAAAGATTGCACATCTTTTTCAGAGGACATGGCAATTTTAGGAAAAAGTTTGTCAAAATTAAATAAGAAAATAACTATTCCTAGTGACATTCCTATTCTTGGAGTAAAAGCAGGAACATATGATGTTCAACGATTCATCTATTGGCATTTTTTAAAATGTTTTTGGGATCCTTCTGATAACTTTGAGAGGAGTGTAGGAGTTAATTTTGATTGGTATTATCCAAAATATGCATATCGTCATACACCAGAAGAAGTCAAAAAATGGTATAAAGAATCTAAATTAAAAATTACTCACTTTAAAGAAATTGAAAGTGGAATTAGTGTAACAGGTCAAAAATAATTTTTTTATGAAGAGAAATTAAGTCTAATTATAAACTTATTAATTTTAGTATTAAATCATTTATAATAATGGATGTTAAACAAATTTCTAAAATAATTCTTAGAAATTTAAAAACAAAAATAATTGGAAAATCTGAATA
>JABFSW010000015.1 GCA_013140415.1 Nitrosarchaeum sp. | reverse complement strand
GGATCTACTCCTTTTGGGCATACTTGGCTACATGAACCTGCAAAATGACATCTCCAAATACCGTGAGAATCATCAATAATTTTTAGTCTATTGTCTTTTCCTTTGTCTCTACTATCAGCAACATATCGATATGCTTGAGCTAATGCTTGAGGTCCTACAAATGAAGAATCGGTTGCCATCGTAGGACATGCAGAATTACACAATCCACATTTGATACAATTAGAGAATTGGATGTATTGTTCCAATTCTTCAGGGGTTTGTAAGAATTCTTTTGTGTTAGTTGTAATCTCAGTATCGTCACGAATAAGGTATGGTTTTATTTTATGATGTGTGTCAAATAATCTCTCAAACTTTACTGCAAGATCACGAATAATTGGAAAGTTATTCATTGGTTCTACTGTTATAACATTTGAATTTAGTTCGCTGATTTTTGTAAAACATGCTAGTCTTGGTTTGCCATTGATAATCATCCCACATGAACCACATGTAGCTTGTCTACAAGAATAACGAACTGCAACAGAATGATCAAAATGTTTCTTTACTTCAAGAATTGCTTCTAATACAGTAGTCCATTTTTCATACGGAACTTGAAATTCCATAAATGACTTGGCACTATCATATTGGGGATTATATCTTGCAATACGTAGAGTAATTGATTGTGAGGAAGAAAATGGTGTTGAGCCGCTTTCTTCTGCTAGACTAGGTGTTTGTGCCATTCTATGTCATCCCCGTATTTACCATTATTATTGTTCGTGAACCATATACAATCAATGCGATCATTGCTACAACACAACCATATGATACTGCTTTTTCATATGTTCTACCTTGTTTTAATTCAAGTAAAATAACTCTTAATCCATTAAAGCCGTGAATAGATAATAAAATCAAGATTATTTCAAGCATGCCAGCATACGGTAGAAATTTGTAGTTTGCAATTACACTATCATATTCCAGAGATTCTGCAAATCCTTGCGTAAGACGCATCAAAATATGAACTGCTACAAGTGCTACAGCTGCTAAAGCAGTTCCATAGTGTATTTTCATGATAATGCTTTCTCTCATTTTATTCACCAAACATTACCGCTAGTCCGTACATCATTGCAATTGCAGCAAGTATTATAGCAGAATAGATACCCATTTTATGCCTAATATTTTGGGATGCTGGAATATAGGGATAATCAGGCCTTGCAGGTCTTCCTACACCAACTCCGCCATGTCCAAGCATAACTCTAATTCCATTGACAGTATGAAAAACACACATTGCAATTACTATTGCCAAAATAGCATGACCTGCATTAGTTTGCGTTAATGCAAGAAATTCATTCCATCCAACTTGACCTTTTAAAATTGTGCTAGTTTCGTAAATATGACCTATAAAATATGCCAGTAATCCTAATCCACTTAATCGCATTAACAAATATGCAACTCTTTCAATACCATATCTTCGAGGATTAATCATTCCGCCAATACCTTCTTTGTTTTCATCTTGGTTTGTCATTTCTAGTATTTTCTCTCCACTGGCTGGTATTTGGTAATTGTGACAGGATGTGTTTTCATTATAGGTTCTTTCGGATCATAGTATGCCAAAGTATGATGTAAAAAGTGTGCATCATCACGTTTTGGATAATCTGTTCTTGCATGTGCACCTCTTGATTCTTTTCTGTTAATGGCTCCAATCAAAACTATTTCTGCAACTCTAAACATTGAATCAAGTTCCATTACATTTGAAAAGTTAGTATTGTATTCTTTTGCTTGGTCATCAACATGTTTCCAGGTTTGTACTTTTAATTGACGAATTTTCTTTAGTCCTTCAACCATATTTTTTTCATTTCTGAAAACATATGCTTTATCATTCATGGTATCAGTTAGTTCTTGTCTTATCTCATATGGATTAACATCGCCATTACCTCGGAAAATTCCATCGTAAATTCTCTTTTCCTCTGCTACAACCAAATGATGAGGCCAAGGAGTTAGTGGAATATCTTTTTCAATATAGTCAACTGCCAAATTACCAGTAATTTTTCCCCAAACTAGACACTCAGAAGTAGAATTTGCACCTAGTCGATTTGAGCCATGAACACTATTACATGCTGCTTCACCTGCAGCCCAAACACCCTGTAGTTCTGTGGCTCCATCAACATCAGTATGAATTCCACCCATCATATAATGTGCTACTGGTCTCACATCCAAAAGTTCTTGGGCAGGATCTAATCCAGAAAATTTGATAGAGATTTCTCTAATGCCTCCTAATTTTTCTTTAATTTTTTCATCACCAAGATGTCTCAAATCAAGTTTCATACAATCAACACCTGTTTCATGTTGAAATCCACGACCTTCACTCATTTCTGTCATCATAGATCTAGAAACAATATCACGTGGAGCTAATTCCATTTTTTCAGCAGCATAATGTTTCATAAATCTCTCACCTTTGTTATTTAGAAGATAACCTCCTTCTCCCCTAGCACCTTCAGTGATCAATATTCCAGAAGGTAAGATTCCAGTTGGGTGAAATTGTACAAATTCCATATCTTTGAGTGCCATGCCAGCACGTAATGCCATATCCAAACCATCAGGGGTTGAAGATAATGCATATGTTGAAAAACTATACAGTCTTCCAGCTCCACCAGTTGCAATAATCAAAGCCTTTCCTTTAATGGAATAAAAATTGCCAGATGAAAGTTCAATTGCTGTAATTCCCATAAATCGTCTTCCGTCATGAACAATAGATGTTGCAAACCATTCATTGAGGTATTCTATATTATCATATTTTTGACAAGTGTCATACAAAGTTTGCATTAAAAAGAAACCTACTTTATCAGATGCATAAGTTGCTCTTGGAAAACTATAACCGCCAAAATTTCTTTGTCCTATTCTACCATCTTTTCTTCTAGACCAAGGCATTCCCCAATGATCCATTTGGTAAATTTCTTTTGGCATATCCACACAAAGTCTTTCAGCAACGTCTTGGTCAGCAAGAAAATCGCTGCCTTTCACAGTATCATAAATATGAGATTCAATTGTATCACCTTCATCGTCAAAAAGAACAGCAGCTGTTCCACCTTCTGCAGATACAGAATGCGAACGCATAACTTGAAGTTTTGAAACTATTCCAATCTTGATTTTGGAATTCTTTCTAGCAGCCTCTATTGCAGCCCTTAAGCCTGCCAATCCAGAACCGCATATTATCAAATCAAATTCGATAGATTCGACCATTTGTCAGACTGACTACCTAGAAAGCGGGTTAAATATGTAGTAATGAGGCGTAGAATTGAAAAAAATTATTATATATCACTAGCGATATTATTAGTTATGATTTCTGAATGGTTTCAGAGAGTTGGAAGTTCAATACCAAGAGGATTTTCAAGATATTTCATCTTAGAACTACTAAAAAAGAAAGCACATACTGGAAAAGAGATCATAGATTATGCAGTTGAGCAAAGTAATGGGATATGGAAACCTTCACCTGGTTTGATCTATCCTTTGTTGGGAAGATTACTTGATGAAGATCTAATTGAAGAAAACAAAGAGGGAAAATATCAACTTACAAAAAAAGGAATAGAAACTGCAGAAGATGTTGACAAAGTTAATGACATTGTTAGAAAACAATTAGATGTTCTTTTCAGATTAGGCAATGTTGGGAGATTTGTTGCAATGGATCTGTTAGAAAAAATGTCTACAATAGGTTCAATTCTTAACTCTAATTTTGCTAATATGACAAATGAAGAAACTCAAAGGTATAAAAAATTCTTAGAGTCAGAACTAAAAAAAATAGATGAAAACAAAACAACCAAAAAGGGAAAAGAAATCAAGATAGAATAGGTTTTTTGTATTATTTTAGAT
>JABFSW010000079.1 GCA_013140415.1 Nitrosarchaeum sp. | reverse complement strand
ATCTTCTTGTAGTTGTAGAGAGAGTCGTGAATAGACTTTTGCTTTGTTCTTTAGACTCTCCTGTAATTTTATTAAACAATGTAGTTTTTCCAGACGAAGTATATCCTGCAAGAGATATGGTCTTGAACCCAAGTCTTTTTCTTCCCTGTCGATGAAGCTCTCTTTGTTTTCCAGCTTTTTCAAGTTTTGATTTTACAGATTGCATTCTGTGTTTGATATCATCATGGTAAACATCGATCTCAAATTTTCCTATTCCCATAAACCCTGGTTGTTCTCCCATGCTAGAGAGACGCACTTTTTCTTTAGCTCTAACCAGTTCATATCGTAGTTGAGCCAACTTCACTTGCAATTTAGATTCAGCACTAGATGCTCTACTTTCAAAAATTTCCAGAATTAATGCTTCTCTATCTAAAATTTCTCTATGTAATACAGATGCTAAGTTATAATTTTGACTCGGCTTTAATATTTCATCAAAAACAATAACATCTGGTTTGAGTTTTTCTGCAATTTCTGCTAATTTCTCTAAAACCCCTCCACTAATTCCATATTTTGGTTTCTTTAGAAAATGTTGTTTTATTGTATGTATGACTTGTATTCCTGCAGCATCACATAATCCTACAGCTTCAGTCACAGCATCTTCTTTATCATATGTAATTAGTATTGCAGAATTCATTTTCTTTACAATATTCTCCACTATTACTCAAGTTAAAGCTTCACTAATTTTTTTCATTACAACAAAGTACACTGATAAATTATTTGCTTAATGTCCTTCTATCTGAACATAACTCTATTTCCACGAATAATCATGCTGTTTTCTTTAATGATTTTTCTATATTCATATTAAGAACAATTTCTGCTATGTCGCTAGCATATTCTGAAATCCTTCTAATATTTTCTGTCATTCTTCTAATTCTGTAGATTTCTTCATCATCTTTGAGTGATTTTGATGAATCTCTTACCCTTTTTTCATATTTTATAATCTCATTTGTCTTCTCAATTGTTTTTTCAGCTTGTACATAGTCTTCTTTGAATAATGCCAAACACGAATCATCTAAAACAGATAATGCAAATTCATTCATTTCTTCAATTTTCTCTACTATGTCTTTCTTTACTGGTTTTTTGAACTCCAATACATCCTTTGCAATAAATGCTGCATGATCCCCTGTTCTTTCAATATTTTTTACAACTAATCTATATCCAAGACAATCTCTAGCATTTCTAAAACCCATCTCTTTTAACATATGTTCATTTTGAATTGCAATTTTTAACTGTCGAATAATATAAAATCCAAATCTATCTACTTCATCATCTGTGTTGATTACTTCCTGTGCAAGCTCCAAATTGTTTTCTTTCATTGCTAAAATTGCATCATTTGACATTGATTTAGCCAGATGAATCATTCGCTTGAATGCGCCATCAACAGAGAGTTCTAGTAGATTGACAAGAACCTGAACAGTAATTCCTCCACTAGAATCTGAAATGATTTCAGATCCCATTAGCATTCTTTTTACAGCTTCTTTTACAGCATTTCTTTGATTTGGACTTAATCTTCCAGTTTTTGGTTTGATATTGATTGTTTTATAACCTAAAAAATACAGAGAAATTAATTTTCTTACAATTGACGATGTTTCCTCATTATCTATCTCAATTGTAGCATCTTCTTTCTTTTGAGATCTTGTTTCGAATTTTGGTGGGTAAATTTCTAATGTTGATGAATCTTTTCTTCTCATTCTAATTTGGTCTCCTTGTTTTAGCCCAAGATCCACAACCCATTGTTTAGGTAGTGAAACTATGTATGACGACTTGCCTGTAAACTGAATTTTTCTTGTTTCCTCTCTTTCTTCCATCATCTACATTAAAAAATCCAATCTATATAGTTTAGCTCTAATAGTATATACTAGCATTGAACTAATATTTAGAAAAGATCGTATTATGCCTATGGACCAAGTTTTGAAATTAAAGTATACGCTTGATGCATTATTTGGAAATGGTGTTTCAAAGTATTTACCTAAAAACATTGAAATGACTTTCTCAAGAAAAACTGGTAGAATTAGAACTGTAACACACCAAGGAAAATTATTGTGTACCTTGAGAATTGATGGCGGTCTTGCTATTAGTCCTTATTTTGCTCAGATTTTGTTGCAAAGTAAGAAATTCAAAGAAAATTGTTTAGAAATTAATCAAGATGCAGCACCATTTGTTGAAGAAGGAAAATCTGTATTCTGTAAACATGTTGTATGGTGTGGTAAAAACATACGAATTGCGTCTGATACTCCAATATTGTATAAAGATAAAGTGATTGCAGTGGGAAAAGCAGTTTTATCCTCTGAGATGATTCCTGACTTTAATAGAGGAATGGCCATTAGAGTCAGAGATAGTTTAAAAAGTCGTAGCGGAGAATTATCATCATGATGCGTGGCGGTAATCGTGAAATGCGAAGAATGATGGATAAGATGGGACTTGATATGAAAGAGATCCCAAATGTCCAAGAGGTAATTATCAAGACTGACAAAAAAGAGATCATTGTATCAAAACCATCTGTTACAGAGATGAAGGCAAAAGATAATTCCATTTTTACAGTTACTGCAGATAGCTATGAGGAACGAGAACTAGACGTTCCAATATTTTCTGATGAGGATATTCAATTAGTTAGTCAGCAAGCTGGCGTAGATGAAGAAAAGGCTAAAAATGCACTTGAAGAAGCCAAAGGTGATCTAGCAAGAGCAATTCTACTTTTAACTTCTGGATAATTTTTTACCCTATTTGTTCCTAAAAACACATCTAAATTGAATGATTTAAGTAATGGATTTGAAGAAATTGAAGTGTCATGAGCAGTATGGCTGAATCAAAAGTAACCGTAATTATTCAATCATTAAATGGATTAGAAGATGATCTGGATTCACTTAACAGTAAAGTTGCAGACATGAAAAAACAACTATCAGTAAAGGCATTAAATGAAATTGACAAACTTTTAGATAAAACACGAGAAATGGCCACAAAAGAAGCTGAAGTAACCATAAATGCCTCTAAAGCAAAAGCAACTGCTGAATCTGCAAAAATTACCAAAGAAGGTCAATTGAAACTATCTGAAATTCAATCAAATATTGACGCACATTTTGATGAAGCAGTGAAACACGTAATGTCAACTGTTTTGAAAGCATAAACCTAAATCACATATTTCACTTTTCTAAAATATCAATCCACTACTCAATGCTCGTATTGGAATTGCGACTACATATGGCAAACCCTACTATAGATTTTCCACTTCACTAAAAACTCTAAAATTATCTTTTGATTCTATATTTCCTGAAGATATTCCAACTTATGATGGACATTTGGTTTTAACCACAAGAAGAGAAGCTCCTATAGAATGTGAAAAACCGATGTTACATGAGGATATTTTCGAGCACCATCCTACGGTTATCATGGGGCTGATGATTCAAAAACTATCTCTAGGCTATGAGCAGGATCTAATTATTGGAGTTGATCCTGGGCAACGAATAGGTCTTTCTATATTTTATTTTGGACGAGAGATTGAAAGCTCCTTTAATTCATCTGTTGAAGAACTAGTATTACATATTATCAGAATTTTAGGTGGTTTGAGAGCCAAACGCAAGATAGTCAAAATTGGAAATGGTAACATGAATATCGCAAAAGAAATAGTAACCATGCTTAATCTGAGATTTTGTTCTTCTTTTGAGTTGGAATTTGTTGATGAACGTAAAACCAGTCTCAAAATTAAAAATTTTAATCAGAGAGGAAAACGTGATATGCTTTCAGCAAAATATATCTCACAAAGAGAAGGTTATCGACATTTTGTTTTACCACTTTCTATAACTGGATAATTT
>JABFSW010000017.1 GCA_013140415.1 Nitrosarchaeum sp. | reverse complement strand
TCAGCAAAAAAAGAAGTACCTAAAGAAAAGAAATCAGCAAAAAAAGAAGTACCTAAAGAAAAGAAATCAGCAAAAAAAGAAGTACCTAAAGAAAAGAAACTAACTAAGAAAGAACTAGAAGAAATTAAAAAAGAAGCTGAAAAAACATTAGAAGAAGAATTAGAAGAGCAACTAACAGATGAAGAAATTGAAAATTTTCAAATTGAAAAAGTTGACATGGAAAGACTCACAAATAAAATCTGTGATGTTTTAGCTGAACGCGAATCTGATGGAATGTTTCAAAGTGAATTATGGAAAAAACTTAAACTTACAAGTAGAGATGGTTCTAGACTTGCATTAAAATTAGAAAGAATGGGAACTATTTACAGAGAAAAAATTCTAGATAAAGGTCGTTGGACGTATAAATTAATTCTAAAGAAAACACCCATTAGCACTCTGTCAATTGAGAATGCCCCTTGCCTTGTTTGTCCTGTAGAACAAAAATGTTCACTAGAAGGAGAAATCAGTCCTCGTAATTGTCAATTTATTGAAGACTGGGTACTTGCTGACATGAAAAAACCTGCGAAAGTCAAATGAAGCTCATAGATGCGCGACGAGATCAATATAGAAAATTAGCTCATGAACAAGGATTTCGAAGTAGGGCTGCATACAAACTCAAACAATTAAATCAATCTTATCGTATTATTGGGCCTGGATTTTATGTTCTTGATTTAGGATGTGCTCCTGGAGGTTGGACTCAAATGGCAGTCAAATTGGTTGGTAACAAAGGCAAGGTTATGGGTATTGATACATCATATGTGGAAGAAATTCCTGGTGCTCATATCATTAGAGAAAATATTGAAAATGAATTTGTAGTTGATGAAATTTTATCTTATTTTGAAAGAAAAGTTAATGCTGTAATATGTGATCTTTCACCGCAAGTTACTGGAAACTGGTCTGTTGATCATGCAATACAAGTTTCATTGAATTATGAATGTGCAAAAATAATGGACAAAGTTTTAATGCATAAAGGAAATGCAATTTTCAAAGTTTTTGATGGAGAATACTCTATGGAATTTAAGGACTATATTAAAAAGAAATTCTCAAGAATAAACCTCACAAAACCTGAAGCAAGTAGAAAACAAAGCAGTGAATTATACTATGTCTGTTTGGGATTTATCGGCTGATCTGAGAATACTCTGATTACTTCATTTATGTTGGCATTTGTTCTAAAACCTGTAGGACAAAATGATGTAGGACTAGCCAAATAACCATTTTTTTGTAAATTTTTTATTGCATCTTCTAATTTTGGTGGAGATGATTTCATTTTTGATGCAATTTCATCTAGTGTAAAGTAAATTCCAGGCATTTCAGACTCTGCAAGACATTTTTGTAATGTTTTTTCACAAACTTTGTCTACTGATAACTCTGGTATTTTTAAAATCATACTTTCTACAAATTCTTTATCAAAAATTTTATCAATCCATAGTGGTCCTCCAATGCTTATTTTTGATTTACACAGTTCGCATTCATTATTTTGTTCAAGTACTATTTTTCTATGACCACAGTTTTTACAATGTAAGATGTATCCTATGTTTTCTTTTTGATCCTGTCGAATAAGAACTCGCACATATGTTCTGTAATAGTGCATATTGCTTTCTGCAAATAGTGGAACAATCTCCACACCTATTCTTCCTGCAACCATTCTGAGACATCCTAAAATTAATCGAATTGCAATTTCATTACCGTATTCGACCCTTATTGGAACTCCGCCATACTTTCTCTTGCATGCATTTTGATAAAGCCCATTTAGCACTTGAAGATCTGTAGCTGTTGTAGAGAGCATTCCACCGTGCATAGTAGCCCTTATCCCACAATCAAAAAATTGCGATGATGAGCCAAATGGATCTATGTCTATAATTGAGCCTCTTTCTCCTTTGGTGGAATATTTACTAAGAAATCTACATACTTCCATTTCAGAATATTCTATATTTTTTAAATTGTTTAGTTGTGCTGAATATTCTGCTAATTTTAATGCCGTTGGATTTAGATCATTAATTACTACCTTGTCTACTTGCAATTCATTTGCAACTCGTAATCCTCGTATGCCAACACCTGACAATCCTTCTAAAAATATTTTTGGCCCTGCAAAATTTTTCAGAAAAGATCCATATGCAATTATTGAGTAATCTCTATTCAATCTTGCTTTTGGATTAAAAAATGCTGGTTCTTTTGGTGGAACTTTGTCTGTGATTGATTTTTTTGGAACCAATATTTTTGTCTGCCCTTCTATAATTTCCTCAAATGTTTCATCTGGAATTTGCAATTATTATTCTGTATTTGCTTGACCTATAATGGTTTAATACGTGTGTCCTAAGATAGAATCCGTGCAAATTTGTGGAGTGGATGATGCTGGACGTGGTTCCATGTTGGGACCTCTTGTAATTGCTGGAATATCTTTGAACAAAACTAATATTTCTAAACTGTCATTGTTGGGTGTAAAAGACTCAAAGCAATTAACTCCAAAGTCACGAGAGGAACTTTATAAAAAAATAATTGCGTTAGTGGATGATTACTATGTTGCAAAAATTTCTCCAAAATCCATTGATGCCAGTGTTAAGAAACACAATCTTAATCATCTAGAAGCTAAATACATGGCCAAAGTTATCGTAAAATTAAATCCTGATACATCGTATGTTGATTCATGCGATGTTAATCCACAAAGATTTGGAAAAGAAATTGCAAAATTGTCAAATAACAAAAAAATACGATCATATCACCACGCAGATAGTAGATTTGTTGTAGTTTCTGCTGCATCAATAATTGCCAAAGTTACTAGGGATAGAGCAATAGACAAACTCAGAAAAAACCATAATTTAGGAAGTGGGTATCCATCTGATTCTAAAACCATTAATTTTGTTAAATCCTATTATGACACCCATCACATTCTTCCCATTTTTGTGCGTAAAAGTTGGAAGCCAACCCAAAAAATATTGAACAAAAAATCAATTTAGAAACTTTGCAATTACTATTGCATGATCTTTATCATATGGATGAAGATCTATTACTTGCAGGATTTCAAAATATACTTTCATCTTTTCTATTTCTTCTTCTATGATTCTTTTTGGTGATTTTGTAACATCAATACTTCTTGTTTTTATTACTAAAAAGAAATAACCTTCTTTTTTGAGATACATTTTACAGTTTTCTATTGCAATATTTGTTTGATCAGGCTGTGCTATGTCTACATACACTACATCTACTTTGCCAAATACTGAAAAATACTCTTTTGGTTTTCTTGCATCTTGTAAAATTGGCATTATGTTTGATCTATGCGATGCAACTCTATCCAAAAAATCTCTGGCTACTCTACTTGCATGCTCCACTCCAAAAATTACTCCTATTGGTCCAACAATATCTGAAATATGGCTAACAGTTGTACCAGTTGATACGCCTAGATACAATACAGTTGATTTGTTTTTAAATGGAAATATTTCTAATCCGTTCATTATCGCTGCAGCTAATTTACTCCTAAACGGATCCCATAATCTGTATTCTACACCTTTTTTTGTAATTAATTTTTCTTTGTATACTTGATTTCCTATAACCAAATTTTCAGTGGCTAGCTTTTTTTCACCATCTGAATTTATCCAAAAAAATTCATGATTATCTTCTTTCAAACTTCGTTCTCTTTTTGTTTTTATTTACTTTAGAATCTGTTCTTTCTCTGTAGTTTTTATTCTCTCTTTTAGGTTCTCTACTTTCTCTCCTTTTAGGTTCTCCACCTTCTCTTCTAGAATCACTACCCTCTCTTCTTCTGAAATCTCCACCTTCTCTTCTAGAATCACTACCCTCTCTTCTTCTGAAATCTCCACCTT
>JABFSW010000107.1 GCA_013140415.1 Nitrosarchaeum sp. | reverse complement strand
GCTGAGGGTTGGCCTGGTGAGAGAGTCTATGCAGGATGTGTGTACATTGATGATGTTGAGTTTGAATGTATGAAACTTGCAAAGAAGTTGTACAAGGCCAAATTTGCAGATGTAAGACCTATTTCGGGTGTAGTTGCCAATCTTGTAATATATTCTGCTTTTACAAATCCAGGTGATGTGATGATAGCGCCTTCGATTCCTGCGGGTGGTCATATTTCTCATGGTAAAAAAGAACATTCGGGAACTGCGGGATTAGTTCATGGATTGGAAATTGAATTTTATCCATTTGATGCTGAGGAGATGACAATTGATGTTGATAAGACCAAACAAAAAGTAGAAGAGTTAAAGAAAATAAATCGTCTACCAAAGATGGCAATGTTTGGTGGTTCATTATTTTTATTTCCACATCCTGTCAAAGAATTGGCAGATTTTCTAAAAAGTTTTGGTATGCATATCAATTATGATGCAGCTCATGTAGCGGGATTGATTGCTGGTGGAAAATTTCAGGATCCATTACGTGAAGGTGCAGATACCATGACGATGAGTACTCATAAAACTCTGTTTGGACCTCAAGGTGGACTTGTTTTGGGTTCTGAAAAACATGAAGATGTAATAAAGAAAGCAACATTTCCAGGATTAACTAGTAGCCATCATATTCATCATATGGCAGGAAAAGCAGTAGCTTTTGCAGAAGCATTAGAATTTGGAAAAGATTATGCCAGTCAAATTATAAAAAATGCAAAAGTTTTTGCTGAAGCTCTTAGTAATGCTGGTTTCAAAGTGTTAGGAGAAAGCAGAGGGTTTACAGAGTCTCATCAAGTCGCTGTAAATGTTCTAGATTATTCTGATGGTGGAAAAGTTGAAGCAGATTTAGAAAAAGCCAATATCATTGTCAATAGGCAACTTATTCCAGGCGATATTAAAGCTGGTCGTAATTATTTTCATCCAGGAGGAATAAGATTGGGGGTTTCTGAAATTACAAGGCTTGGTATGAAACAAGATGAGATGAAAGAGATTGCAACGTATATCAAAGAAGTTGTAATTGAGAAAAAAGATCCTAAGAAGATTCTTTCAAAAGTAAAAGCTTTCAGAAAGAACTATCAAAAAGTTCATTATTGTTTTGATAGTAAACTTGGGGCATATGAATACGTCAAGTTAAGATAAGATTCTAAGTATAATCAGTTAATAGTGATTGATCACCTTTATTTTTTCCAAAAACTAAATCAATTTCATCAGACAGCGCATGGATTCGTCCTCTTTGGTATACACCAACATCATATTTTTCAACTAATCTCTTTGCAAGTTTAAGATATTTTTCGACAGAACCTCTAGTTATAGTTGGAATTAAGTTATGACCACAGATACAAGTTTGAATCAACGGTATTCTACGATATGATTTCCCACAACCAGTACATCTGAAGTTTTGTCTAGCATAAGCACGGAGATTTCCCATAATATCAGGAACTAGATGTGTGGAGATCACATTTGAAACAATTTCTGATGTATTTACTGCATCAATTAATTCAGCATTTCTAATTTGCATATCAAATTTATCAAGCATCGAGCCAAGTGTAGAATATGCACTACGTGATTTTGATGTAGTAAGAGAAGTTGTAGAGTGTGTAAAGTAATATCCAAAAAATTGTCTTTCTGTTTCAAGACGTGATTTAATAATATCTACACAGGTAATATCTGAGGCTTTGTTTTGTTGAATTGTTGATTTGAAGAATTCAAGTGGCAGAAATTTAACGACTTCTAGATTGTGTGCTTGTGGTTGTGATTCATGTGGTAATACAAGTGGTTGAATCAATAATGGTGCATCCATTAATCCACCAATTCTGTCAGAAAGAAATTGTCTTGAAAAATTTAGAAGACTATCCATCAAGAGCATAATGGAGTCAGCATCTCCATCAGCATCTCTTCTTTTAGCAGAATGCCAATTCGGAGTAGCAAAACAAACATGTGTTTCAGTATAGCCAATTATTCTTCCAACAATACCTACGGATGTATGAGGTGCTAATCCAATTATTAGATGACCAACTAATTCGTCTGTATTTTTAACATTATAGAAATTTGATTTTTCATAAAATTTCTCTAAGAGAGTATCAATGTATTTACAGGTAGATACGAGATATCTTCCACTCTCGTTTGGAATAATAATATCTTGCATTCGAAGTTCAACTATCTGATCTGGATCTGTTAGTGGTTTTCCATCAATATCATGAGTATAACCGAGACTGTTTAGTTTTTCAATAGATGTTCCAATCCATGATGGTTTGAATTGAGTTAGAGGAGAGTTTGTTGCATCAAAACGTACAGTTCCGTCTTTGAATACTGTAAGACCAAAATTTTGACGAACTAAGCCTTTTTCCAGTGGCTCTGCGATTCTATCTTGATTGATTAACTCCTTGACCCCTTTGAGTGGTTCTTGTGCGCGTAAACCTAGTTTTTCTTGTGCTATCAATAATTTTGCTTTTAGTGGAAACGCTTGATGGGAATGTGATGAGGCTTTTCGTTTACATTTTTCACAGTATGGATTATCAAGTTTATCACGACAATTACCACAACGATAAATTATTGATGTCTTAGTGCCACAGTTTGAGCATTTTATTCCAATTGATGGCTCATTACATTCATTGCAATATCTATTGAAAATATTGGTGAAAAAATTATCTTGTCTTGATGCCTTTAAGAGATCTCTAGTTGGGCCTCCTTTATCATTAATTGGAAATAAGACATGTGTTGGTGGTTTCATTTGTCTAGGAGCTGCTTTTTCAGGTCTGCCTATTCTAACTCCAATTGAAGTTGAGAATTTGTTTTTAATTTGAATTCCAGACGATTTTGAAAGAATTTTTGGTGTAGATAAATCATTAATTTGTGGTTCTTGTCTAAATAATAGATTATAGAAAATTCTTGCTTCTTCTTTTTCAAGAATTATTTGAATATCATTCATCTTATGTGGTACGCCAAGTTTTTCAAGAATGTTTTTTTCTGTTATAGAATATTCTATAGAGTTTTCATTTATTTTGTTTGGATGTAGGATTTTTGAGAGTTCTTCAGGTGATATTTGATCCCAATAATACAGGTATTGTGGATGTAATGGTATTTGAAAATCTAATGATAGTTTCAATGCTTCATCTAAAGTAGGAATTTTAGTTAGAAATTGAATTAGAAATTCATCGTTTGGAGCATATTTTGCTAATTTTTCTTTTAATTCTTCAATCCAAAATTCTTCTACATATCCAGTAGGTACAAGTTGAGCATTATTTTCTAAGAAATCTCCAAATGAGATCAGGATATCACCTAAATGAAGAATCTTTTCAATTTCGCCTTTAATTTCAATTCCATGTTTTACATCTTTTATTTTTACAACATCACCATTTTTTAGTCGAACAATTGGCGTATCAATAGAATCTACAAAAGCTATAGTTGCACCTTTGCCTGGAATATCAATTTTAATTTGAGTGCCAACAGCAATGGTATGATCCAAAATCTCTGCAATCACAGGATTAATTCCTACAGCTGCAAATCCTGTATTACAAGCTCTACCATATCTTAACCTAAATCCACCAAGTTTGTTAGGCATTGATAGAACCGATCGTCCTGTAATTACTTCACGCATTCTCTTGGCTGCTGCATCTTCTTGATTATCTCCTGTTTGAACTGCTCCTTTTAGATCACCAAGCCATTCCCAACCATCTAATTTGTATAGTTCAATTCTTTTTAGTAGTTTTTTAGATCTTCCAATTAATCCATCATTTAGAACTCTTAATGCGCCTCCTCCAACTCTATCCGTTTTAATACGAGTCATTCCTTTGTGGTTTACAACTTCAAAAGGATCTGTATCTACACCATCTAATTC
>JABFSW010000095.1 GCA_013140415.1 Nitrosarchaeum sp. | reverse complement strand
GAATTAAACTGAATATCCATATGTTATCTTTTTATGATTGTAAAATATTAAAAAATTATGTCAGAAGATGAAAAAGGAAAGCGATTCATTGAATTAATTGATCAACAAAATAATATTCAATGGAGTATTATTGCAAAATTGACTTTGCTAGTTAACTCCAAATGGAATTCTTCTCAATTACAAAATGAGATAGAATTACTTATACAAACACATTCTAAAATTACAAAAGAGCTAAACAGCCTAGATAAAAATAACAGTATCTTATAATGCTGAATCTACCATTAGCGCTATAAACAAAACTGCCAAATAAGGACTGGAAAACTTGAACAATGTCCACGATGCTTTTTCCATGGGTTTTGCAATTACCCAAGCCGATAATATGATCATTAAAGCACCGGATGCTATTGCAGTCCATAAGTAAACTGAACCCACCATTGATTCTCCACTTTCAGTTGTTAAAAAGAATGGTACAATTGAAAATAATACCATTACAAAAGTTGAACCAGCAATTGCTCTTGCTGATGTTTTCTCGGATTGTACAGCTGTTAACATTGGAACATTAACTTTATTGTAATCTTCTTTGAAATGCAAAGTTAAAGCCCAAATATGCATTGGAATCCAAATAAACACTAGTCCTGCCATTGCCAAACCCATTGTCCATAAATCTGTCGTAGTAACAGCCACCCATCCTATCATTGGAGGAGACCCTCCGCATAAACCACCTAAAATTATGTTAGTTCTAGAACTTCGTTTTAACATGTATGAATAAACAAGAATGTTGTTTAGTAAACCAAATGCAATAAAGGCTGTTGCCCAAATACCTTGTTCTAAAGTAGTTGTAAATGAGATTACAAATGCTAATACTAAAGAAATTCCAGCTAATGCAAGACCAAAATTTCTAGCTTTTTCAGCAGGATAGATTCTTTTTGATGGGAGTGGCCTGTTTTTTGTTCTCTCCATTATTGCATCTATATCCCTATCATGATAATTGGTTAGAGTATTAGCTGCAGCAGATCCTGCAGCAACAGAGAATAGCATCAATATCCATGTTGCAGGAGAAATTTCAATATTGTAAATATTTGATGCAGTTAGAGTTGCTCCAAATGCAGTAAAAACTAGTAAATACCAAATTTTTGGTTTTGTTAACTCATAATATACTGCAACACGAGATTCTGATTTCTGTTTTTGCAATGCTAGTCACTATCCTTTAATGACTTATATGGCATTGCTTTTGCGCGTGATTTCATTTCAATAAATGATTCTGATGACTGTATTCCTTCAATTCGTCCAATTTTTTCAGATACCATTTTATGCATCTGATCCAACGATTTTGCATACATAGTTACTAAGATATCAAACCTTCCTGTAACTTCTGCAATTTCTCTTACTCCATCTATTTTGAATAGCTCTTCAATTATATGATCTCGTTGTTTTGTATCCATGTTTATTCCTGTTAATGCCTTTACATTGTAACCAAGCTCTGCATCATTTACAACAATTGTAAAACGTTCAATTAATTTTCGTTTTACTAGACGTTTAATTCTAGAGTATACTACTGATGAATTAACATTAATTTTTTTTGATAATCTTGGAACCGAAATTGATGCATCATTAGATAATTCTGATAAAATTTGTAAATCTAATTCATCAACTTTTACCATTTAAAACATCCAAAACGATCTAGATTTCTGGATCTTATAAAGTTATTATTGTAAAAATTACAAAAAATAGTCTAAATTTTACCTTTTTTGTAAAGCATCTCTGCTAATAAAACAGCACCTTTTGCTGATCCCATTTTTTTATTATGTGAAAATAACACATACTTTAAACCATGATCAAACAATTCTTCTTTTTCAACTCTTCCAATAGTTGTCGTCATGCCATCACCCACACTACGTTCCATTCTTGGTTGAGGTCGTGTTGGATCTTCATGAAATGCATAATATTTCTCAGGAGATGATGGAAGACCAGATATGGTACTCTCTTTATTGGCATCATCATAGACTTGTTTTGCAATTTGTGAGTTTATTTCTTTTTCAGTTTCTACAAAAACTGATTCTGTATGACCGTCAATTACTGGAACTCTGGTACACGTACAACTTACTCTGATATTGGCATCTTCAATTTTTCCATTCTTTAATTTACCAAGAATCTTTCTAGTTTCAATTCTTACTTTTTCTTCCTCTTTTGCAATATATGGTATTATATTATCAGTAATATTCATTGCAGAAACACCAGGAGCACGACCCGCACCAGATATTGCTTGCATTGAAGTCATCATCACCTTTTTTGCACCGTATTTTTCATAAAGTGGCTTTAAAGTAATTGCTAAACCTGTCGTAGTACAATTTGGGAGTGGTGCAACCCAACCCTTCCAATTTCTATTTTTCTTTTGTATCTCTAATAATTCTGATTGTTCATCATTTATTCCAGGAATTAGAATAGGTACATCTTCTTCATAACGATAAGCAGAACTAGTTGAAATTACTGGTACTTCTGCTGCAATCTTGGTCTCAATGTCTCTGGCTGCATTTGATTCAACTGCAGAGAATACTAAATCTAATTGTGACAAATCTAATTCATCAGTATTTTTTACAGTCATCTCTTTAATGTATTCTGGAATTTGACCATCGACTTCCCAAGATATTATTCCACTATTGGGATCTTTAATGGCATCAAGATATTTTTTCCCGGCAGAGCGCTCAGATGCTGCAATCTGTGTAACTTCAAACCAAGGATGATTATTTAGTGATTGTACAAATTCTTGTCCTACAGAACCTGTAACCCCTACAATCGCCACTCGTTTCTTGTCCATGATCTAAAAAATCTTTTATTCAATTAATAATCGTTTTCTGAATTTGACCAAAACATACTATATCAGCACAGGTTATTTCAAATTATGAGGATAAATCCAAACATATCTGTACATAAGCGAATTTCTCATGGAGGACCTTTCTCAATAACACATCCTAGTCCTGATATTTTGGATTTTAGCTCAAACATCAATCCAATGGGCACTTCCTCACTGGTGCGTAAAACTATAAAAAATCAGTTAGATACAATCCAAATCTATCCTGATTCAGAATCTACTCAATTTAGAAAAAATCTTCAACACTATACCAAAATATCATATTCTCAAATTGTGGTAGGAAATGGTGCCACAGAAATCATTTATAATTTCTGTCAAGCCTTTTTATCAAATAAAACACCCATTTTGATTCCAATTCCGACTTTTGGTGAATATGAGGCTGCAGCAAAACTTAGTGGTGCCAAAGTTTCATTTTTTAAAACAATGAATTTAGAGAAAGACGTTGATGACTTTATTTCTAATCTTCCAAATAATGGCTGTGTCTTTATTTGTAATCCAAATAATCCAACAGGTAATCTAATTTCCAAAAAAACTTTACAAAAGATAATCATATCGGCAAATAAAAAGAAAACTTTGGTGTTCATTGATGAATGCTTTATTGAACTAGTACCAGATCATGACGAATCAATCATTAAATTCATAAAAAAATATAACAATTTATTCATTTTACGCTCTCTAACAAAATCATTTGCTCTAGCTGGTTTACGAATTGGTTATGGTATAGGTTCAAAACAAATGATTTCTGTTTTAAACAAAATCAAAATTCCTTGGAATGTTTCAGGATTAGCACAACAAGCAGCATCTGCTGCTCTTTTACAATCATTTTATTTAACCAAAGTAAAAAAAATGATTAAAAAAGAATCATTTTATATAATTAATTCTATTTCTAAACTAAAAAATTTTCAATGTAATTCTACTTCGACAAATTTTATTTTAATAAAAACAAAAATTAAATCAAAAACATTACAAAAAAAATTACTTGAAAAGAAAATTCTAATT
>JABFSW010000034.1 GCA_013140415.1 Nitrosarchaeum sp. | reverse complement strand
TTACAATCTTCATTACCAACAGAAATATCCAACACACAATGATTCAAGATTCCAAATAATGCAGAATTACAAGTAGCTAGACCAGAATGAGTTTCAGAGGCATATACTTGCCATCTAATCTCAATTCCAGGATCATCGGATTCTACAAAATTCAAATTAGGATTAAGTGATTTCCAGGTACCAAGTGCTTTATGTAATGCATTTAATGGAATTTGCTCATCAGGTAGATTTGGAATTGCTTGAATTGAATAATAGATGACTTTTTGTTCGTTTTTAGTAACAATTTTAGATAATTCCTTAACTTTTTCAGAAGATTTGACCAGTTCTGTAGGAGTATCAAATGGAAATAGATTTGTATACCACATGTATCCCAAAACACCGATTATCAGAATGGCTAAAAGTAATAATTTCAATAAAAAAAATTATTTGTTGCAATAAGTAAAACTTTCTATGTATTAACAAGTCACAGTATTAGATAAAACCAAAAATAGAAAAATATAGGCATAAAATGAATCAAAACTAATCATAGAGGAATTTATTCAAATATAGGAGCAAAAAGGAAATGTATGGTCAAAAAAATTGATGAGAAAAGACATCAAGAATTACTAAAACAAAAAGAAGAACTAGAAAACAATAGACCACATGACATTGATGCAATGAGGGGATGGAAACATTCCATGGGTAAAATCCTAGAAGAATTAGAATTGTTTAAAAAATAACAAAAAAGTTGTTTGTTTCATCTAAAGTGTATCATAAAATTCCAAATCCATGAAATTGTAGTCAACATCAAGAGTATACAAATAATTTTAAATTGAGAAACTTTTATTTTGATAAACCAAAATAGAAAAATAGATGCAAAAAATGGAACATCACATTAATTTCAATCATAACAGAACTTGGATACAAGTTACTTCCCATGATATGGCTTTGATTATTACATAGGTGAAAAATTTGACTGAATGCCCTACATGTAAACTAGCCATGGAATCACATTCTACTGCAGAACTAATGGAATGTTGTATGAAACAAGTGGGAGATGATTTTATTGAGGAAGACAGGGGTACATGTCCTAACTGCAAGCACACCATCAAAAAACATTCAGATAAAGAACTTGCAGAATGCACATTAGCATTTTTAAAATCAAATATCAAAAACTAAAATAAAACAGTACTAAAAAAATTTAATCGGTTCTATAAGATAAGCATAAACAACCGTCTAGTTGATTCAAAATATTGGATAAATTAACTACCACACTAATCGAAAAGTATTCGCCCATATGGACAAACAAACAAGTTTGGGAATATGAGCAAACTCATGAAGAAATAAAATTTGATGTAATGTATGTGAAACCTAGAAATAAAGAAGAGAGATCATGGAAATCAAAACTAGCGCATCTAGATAGCAATATCAGAGAAATCATAGTTAGCACGTTTGAATACCTTGTAGACGGTTATGAATTATGGATAACAAATGCCAAAAATAATCAGATAATAGTTGAATCATTAATTCCGTATCTCATGGCAGTAATAGTAGATACAATGATTGATGAAGAAATTTGTTTAAAATTTAGAGAGGATAGTAATTGCCTAGTAGTATCAGTTGATTCTCATGCAGACGTAATAGATTGCAAGGAATTCTTTGAGAAATTTTACCATCTAGCGACTGGTTTCAATTACAATGTAAATACAGGAATTCCAGATGATGAAACAGAAGCAGAAATCTATCTAACAAGATTACAAGAAGAATTTGATGAAAAAATGAAGACAGAACTAGGAGATAAATATCTTCCAGGAAATAACGATCCAGATTCAATCAATGCAAAATAATGAATTGGCAAATCACTAAATATTTTTGATAAAATTCAATTATTTTTTAATTCTAAATAGACTAAAATTGTGTTCCGATCAATATCCATTTTGTCTAATTTTTTTACATCAACGTTGGAAATTCAAGTAAATCATCGTTTGCGTTATGGCAGCCAAGAAAAAAGCAGCAGCAAAAAAAGCTTCAAAAAAGAAATAGTCAAGTGAAGCAAATTTTTTTCTTTTAAATTCCAATTTAATACTTTTAAAACAATCCAACATGTATTGTAATATTCATTGTATGCCTTGCTTAGGACTACATATTCGTTAATCTTTAAGTGTATAAAAAATGGAAATAAAATATCGTATGGAACATACTAAAGAATGTGAATACAGAAATGCTCACGATATGATTCATGCTAATTGCTTTTGTAAGTGTCATAAAATTACAATGATGGATTCAAGGAAAATGGACTCAAAATCATTCTAATGATATAGGTTAAAAACAGCAATTGACCTAGACTCTAAACTCTTTATTGATGAAAGGTGTAATGCTAGTTGCTAATTGGCTAGATTGGGAAATGATCAATACCCACAACCTCTTTCAGACTAGAGCAGTGAAGCTCGTCATTCAGGTCTGACACATAGGTCTTTGATGCCAGTTAGCTTTTCAAATGACAACTGCATTGACAACTATCAATAATACATCGATGCTTTTTACAATCAAGACAACGCTTGCTTCTACCAGTTTTCATTCTTAGTTCCTCAATTCTTCTTGCCTTTTCACTCATGAAAATCAATATCAGATGAATTCAAAAAGTCTTTAGGTTTTGTTGTTCAAAGTCCTAAAATAGCAGCAAATCATGGAAAAAAATATGCCAGAAAACAATAGACCATTTAGGAGATTTGGCAACAGATCATCACGACCAAAAACACAAACAACAGAAGATAAAATCAGAGATTTTATTTTACGTAATTCAAAAAATGGCTATTATACCAAAGTTTCAACGCTTTCTTACAAATTTGAAATACCGGAAGACAAAGCATGGGAAATTGTAGGCATGCTTTTGACAGATGGAACCTTAGAATCAATTCATGATGAATTTACTGGCGAAATGAAGCTGTGCGAGGCAGGAAAAACATATCTGATTATGAATCTAGAGCAACAAAGAAAAAGACAAAAATCACAAGAATTCAAGAGTAGAAAACAAAAATCAAAATAGAATAAACAGTGAATTATTAATCAAAGAAAAGCAATCCTTAATTTTACAGCAATGTACAAAAATTTGTGAGGCAGTGTAAAATTTGTGGAACACCTTTAGGAAAAGAACCTACAACTCAACAATTAGAAGAACATTGGAAAAAACATCACAGTTGGCATTGGCAAATCAATCAAGATAAAACACCTGAAGATGCACTGCTAAAGAAATAGTCACAAGGAAGCCTCTTTATTTTAGATAGTATACAGAATTTTATGGAATTTATTATTACCATATTTCATTTTCATAAGGGTAATGACATAGACAATGTAATTTTTGGAAAAAAATTAAATGAAAACAAGATCAATGAAGATATTCGAATTTTTCCATCAGGGGGATTAACAAAGGATGGAGGCATACAAGAAAAATATTTGAAAATAAATCTAAAAAACAACAATGATTTTAATTTAGATTTGTTATCTGATTTTCTAGCTTACAGATTATCACCAATAGATGACGCAGACAGTCTAAAAATTGGAAATAACAAAGTTGCATTAAAAAAAGAGGAAATAAAAAAAGCGCTACAAATTCACCTAAATGAAGTTTAGAATCAACGACTTGGAATAGTGGTCGTTTATAGCATGCCTAGACCACTAAACGAAGGCGTCAAAGTATTGTTCTTTTAGTGATATAAAACAGGATATTATGAAATTTCAAACATTTGTTTGATTCAAATTAAAAAATAAAACTAATTTTCAACAATCATACCATAATTGCAATAATTGATCAGTACCGATATCATTCTAGGCTCTAATTTTTTGAGAAAACTATTTTTGAGCTTGTTGATATGAAAAAATTTACTCTGGTTATGTAATATCAATTTTGAGA
>JABFSW010000076.1 GCA_013140415.1 Nitrosarchaeum sp. | reverse complement strand
GTAAAATATATAACAATGTGTATTATCACTCAGGATATTAGGACTATGGTCGAAAAAAAGATTTTCGTATTAGGACTCGCTGCTGTACTTGCATTAGGTACACTTGGTTTCAACTGGGTTGATTCCATACTTCCAACTGCAGATGCACACGGTGTCCAAGCACAACTTCAGAGTCGTTTCATCAGAATTGAAGATGAAACTTTCAACAGACAATCCCTGCAAACTGGCGAAACCTTGACTGTTCAAGGTACTTTAGTCAGTCTTGTAGAAAGAGACCTAAGAGGATGGATTTCCATTTTCTCAGAATCCACTAACGCAGGTAACAGATGGGAGATGCTAGCAAGAGACCCACCAGGAAACGTCTTTGACATTCCAGGTAACGCTGTTGTCGAATATTCATTATCTGCAAAAGCACTTGAAGCAGGTGTATACCATGTACACACCCAACTCAACGTAGCAAAAGTGGGTCCAGGACTAGGTCCAGGTCAAACAGTAGTCGTTGAAGGAGAGCCAATTATCAAACCAATTCCATATACCAACATCGCATACCAATCAATTATCATTGGTGTCGGTTATGTAATCACGTTTGCAACACGACCCTGGCAAGTTATCTAAACAACCCAACTTTTCCTTTTCATTTTCTAAGTATTCATTACGTGAATCGTAATGAATCATCACAAATAATTAACCAAGTTTTATCTGCAAGAAAAAACTAGAAAGATTGTGTTAAGTTTTAAAATAATAAAAATAAATATTTTCCAAAGTTATTTTTTTGGGGATATTGAATTTCGTAATGATATCTACAAGATAAACATACAAAATCAAAAAAGAGGAAAAGTACTCAAATTACCATTTGGAATTATTCCAAAAAAAGACAAGATGATTGTACGAATGACAGGACCAAGAGATCTGTTTGTTGAAGATTACTTACCATACTGTGGAGAATCAGAATGGCTTGAAATTGATTCTGATGAGATCACTTATTTTCTTGCTGATCACCAAGACCAATTCGATACTATTGAGATAATGGACAAGTAACAGAAAGAACTTTAAGTAATCCTCAAAAAATTAGCACATGAAGTGGCCGGGTATGGGAGATCCATACAAGAAAAAGAAGACTATACGATTTTTGGGTCTAAGTGCAGGAGTAGGAGCTGTTGCAGTATTAATTACAATTTTAGTAGTAAACCCATTCATAGGTGAACAACCACGTAATGCTTGCATAAACAATATTGAAACAAATTGGAAGATGTCATTTACCGTTGAACTATACGTTGATAATCAAAAGGCAGACATCCCAGCCAATGTTGGATTTATGGAAGGAGGATGTCAAAGGGCAATTTACACGCTTACTGATGATGGAACTGTTTATGCAGAATGGAAAGAAGACCCACAATTTGAAATAGGACACTTTTTGTGGATTTTCAAATTTCCTCTAAGAGACATGGATGAGACAAAATCAAAGATATATGTCAACGGTATAGAATCAGAGAATTTCATCAATACCCCATTACAGGAAGGATATCACTACAAGGCAGTATTTATCTCAAAGGCATACGATGAGGCAAAAGACAAGGACTACTTACCTCCTCAAAACTAAATAAATTGAAAAGCAATCTCAATGTCAGCTTCAGAAAATAATTAAGTCTAGACTAAAAAAAAGATTCATTCAAAATTTTAAAAATAATGAAAAGAGGAAAAGGGAGTAATTTTACCAGTATTTACCGTTGTCTGGAATTAGACCGATACCTTCTCTTTCAAAGTGTCTATCCAATTCATCGACCCATCTCTCACGGTTGTCTTTGTAAGCCCATCCGTGTACACGTAACCAGAATGAGATAATTCCAAGAAGGAATACTGAGAACATTATGGTTCCGAAGATGTAAATCATTACATCATAGAATAATGGGTCATAGTTTGGTCCTAACTGACCTGTAAGTGAAGACAGGATGCTTAGGAAAGTTCCTACTATAGGAGTCATTGTATATTTTGGCTCTATTTGTGCGATATATACATTTCTTTTATTATCAAAAAGTACGAGATCAGTATTCACTAAAGACTATCAAATAAAATAAGAGAAAAATAAGGTTTGTTTATCCTCTTCCCATTGCTGCATATTTGCCAGATCTTCCTCTAATGAAGAAAGCTCCTGCAATACCACCAAAGACTGCACCTGCGATTACAGCTGCTCCAGCCACACCGTTTGCATCAAGATAAGGTGTACCTGATCCAGATGATGGATTAGCTTCTGCTGCAAGGACTCTTCTATGTTGAATCTCTAGTGCTTCTTCTAATGTGTTTGTTCCGGTTTCACCTTGGGAACCAACGTTACCCATGTATTGTGCAAATGCAACTACGTTGTCTGCATAATAACCAACGGTGAATACAGCGACTAAGGATGCTACTAAAAGTATTTTTGTATTCATACGGTTTACCTGTTCGTTGTGATAAAATTGTACATATTTAACTTTTATTCTAAACCCCAAAATGCAGATGTTATGTACGAGATCCGGAATAAGTAACGTTTAATTTTGTTCCAAAATCAGCCACGTTATGGGACGATTACACACACACAGACATGGAAAATCACACACCATTAGACCAGCTACACTTCGTGTTCCATCATGGATTACTCTTAGTACCAAAGAAATAGAAGAATTGGTTGTCAAATATTCTAAAGATGGATTAACACCAAGTCAAATTGGACTAAAACTAAGAGATCAACATTCAATTCCACTCATTAAACCAATAACTAAGAAAAGTATTGGAAAGATATTAGAAGAAAATGATCTTCGAGCAGAAATGCCAGAAGATCTAGACAATATCGTAAAAAAAGCAGTAGGTCTTCAAAAACACCTAAAGACAAACAAAGGAGATAACAGAAATGTTAGATCCCTTGAGTTAATTGAGGCCAAAGTGCATAGACTGTCAGTGTACTACAAAAGAATAGATCGCATTCCTAAAAACTGGAAATATAAATCCGTAGTTGCTCAATTAGAGTAATGACAAAAACTCTTGATGAGTCTCTTTCGTTTTTCAATGATAAGATTTCAGATTGTATAAAATCTAAAAAATCAATTTCAGTTACAACTCATATCGATTGTGACGGATTAACATCAGGCAGTATTATCACAAAAGCCCTAATCAGAGCAGGTGCAAGATGTACGGTTAGAACTTCAAAAGAATTTAGTAAAAAGGTGATTGATTCTCTAAAAAAAGATTCAAGAGATTTTCATGTAATTACAGATCTTGCTGGGGGTTTTGCAAATAATTTAGATGAATCATTAGGAGAAAATTGGATTGTATTAGATCATCATCAGATACCAGAAAAAGAACATGATAATCAAAAAGTCATCAATGCTTGGAAGTATGGTATTGATGGAGGCACTGAAATTTGTGCAGGAGGAATGGCATATCTTGCAGCAATGGCATTAGATGATAAGAATTCTGACTTGTCTGCAATAGCTGTTGTTTCAGCTTTAGGAGACAGACAAGACCAGGGTGAAAGAAAATCATTTATTGGAAAAAATTATGAAATTGCCAATACTGCAAAGGAAGAGGGACTAGTGGATATTGATCTGGATTTATTGTTAGTTGGAAGAGAGACAAGATCACTTCCAGATGCCCTTGCATTTACATCACAGCCATTTATCGAAGGTCTAACTTGGAATAGAGATGCATGTCTTTCACTTTTGAATTCTTCTGGAATTCAACTAAAGGATGGAGGTAGGTGGAGAGTACCAGCAGAGCTAAATGATGAAGAAAAAAGATCAGTCATTGAAACTATCTCAAAATTCACTTCTGGAAAGAATGCAACTGAGATAATGTCTGAATTAATTGGATATACCTATACATTTCCAAGAGAGGACAAAAGGAGCTTTTTGCGAGATGGTAGAGAATTTTCAAC
>JABFSW010000088.1 GCA_013140415.1 Nitrosarchaeum sp. | reverse complement strand
GATTAAGAATTGGTGGTACCATATTAGAATCAAATAATGAATCGGTGCCTCATGGTTCACATCATTCATTTATTCTCAAAGTAGATGATGGAATTACAATTACAAAAAGAAAATGGCTACCAATTGAGAAAAATCTAATTGAATCAAATAATAAGCAAATGTGCTTTGTGTTAATTGCAATTGATACTGGAGACTGTGGTATTGCAAGACTAAGGGGAACGCATTTAGAATTTATTCCAAATATTTATTCCGGCTCTGGGGGAAAGCGATACAAAACAAATTTCAATATTGAAAAATTCTTTGAGCAAATCCAACAAGCAGTATTTTCTATAGTTAAAGAAACAGATTCTATGATTATTTTTGGTCCAGGAGAAACAAAGAAAAGATTTTCTAATTTTCTTCAAAAATCACAAAATGCTCAAAAATATAAAATTCAGATTGCAGAAGGAATTGATTCAGGAGGTGAAGATGGAATATACACCTTTACGAAGTCTCAAACTATGAAAGAAATAATGTCAGAGAGTAAACTAGCCAAAGTCTCTTCAATTATTGATGAGATTATGCTAAGAGCTAACAAAAAAAGTAGAAAATTTACTATGGGGTTTGAGGAAACACTCAAAGCAAATCAGTTTGGTGCTGTTGAATTACTTATTTTTTCAGATAAAGCAATTCAAACAAATGACGAAAAAAAAATCATAGAACTTCTTAATGATGCAGAAAGTAAAGGTGTGAAAACATACAGTGTAGATTCATCTACAGATATAGGTCTTAGAGTTACAGGGTTGGGGGGAATTGTTTCTTTGTTGCGTTATGCCATAGAATCCTAAATTGTTGATTCTATTAGCCATTTAAGATAAGATTTGTTTATTGATGTAATGTTAATTTCAGCAATTTCAGGTACATCATAAGGATGGGATGCTTTGATTTTTTCTTTAAGAGATTTTTTGTTTTTTTGTGTAGTTTTAAATAATGCAAGATACTCTGTTGCATTTTCAATTTTTCCTTGCCAAGAATAAATTGATGATATTTTAGTAATGTTAACACAAGCAGCAATCTTGTTTTGGACTAATTCGTTTGCAATTTTAGTAATTGATTTTTTGTTGGGATAAGTTGAGATAATTATGATTGGTTTCATAGTAACCGATAAATGTCCGTAGTTTAAAAAATTAACAATTAGTTTGGAACTTGATTTTATTACTGAAAATTCGATTATCTATGTGTTAATAGCTTGGGTAGTGATTTTAGGTATTGCCAAGGGATTAAAATTAGAAAAACATGGCTTTGAGCTAAAAATATACAGTCTAGTATACAAAAATCAACAAGTACAATCTGTTCTAACAAAAATCCTAGGACGAACTAAACGAGGAATCAAAGTTTTTGCTAATGTTAGTGTAGTTGCTGGTTTTCTTATGATGGGCTTTGCATTTTGGTTTTTACTATCAAATGTATCAAAATACTTTGTAGCTCCAGCTGAATTTTCACAATTAACAGTATTAATTCCAGGTGTGACTTTGACATCTGGACCATCAATTCTATACTTTTTACTTTCAATACCAATTGTTTTGGTTATTCATGAAGGTGCTCATGGTATTGTTGCAACACTAGAAAAAATTAAGATCAAAACAGGGGGATTTGCAATATTTATTGCAATGTTTGCCGGATTTGTAGAACCAGATGAGGAGGAATTTAACAAGGCAAAAAAGATTTCAAAATTAAGAGTCATAGGTGCAGGAGCTACTTCAAACGTAATTTTTGCATTGGCGTTAGGAGTAATACTATTAACAAATCCTTTCTTTGCAATGGTCGTACCTGAACCATTACTAAGTACATTTTATGATTTACCAGATGGAGTATTGGTACTTTCAATAATTCCAGATTCAGGAGCAGAAAGAGCAGGATTACTAACAAACGATATCATTACTTCAATTAATGGAATTCAGATACTGAGTCCGTTAGATTTTCAAAAGACAGAACTAATTCCCGGTGAGATTGCCAAAGTTTCCATACTTAGAGATGGACAGACATTACAATTTCCTGTTGAAGTGATACCATCACCTGAAGATCCTGAAAGAGGATTAATTGGAATTATAAGAGATAATTCATTTGCATACAAACCTGTTTTGAATTTTATTGAATGGAAAGATCCAGGGGTTTCAATGTTCTTGTTATGGTTATGGATGATTTCATTTTTTATTGGAATAATCAATATGTTGCCACTACCAATTTTAGATGGAGGAAAATTCATCCACACTATTATCGATAAAAAAATATCAGACAAGGCAGTAAATATAACAATGTGGGGAATTTACGCATTCACATTTGCATTATTTGGCTTGAATATTGCATTATCATACATAAAATCAGGCTGGTTTACCATCTAGAAAATACCTAAAGAATCATTAATGAAAAAACATTACAGAATTTAATGAAATGTGATAGATGTGAAAATCAGGCAGCATATATTCGTAAATATTCTGGAGAAAAATTATGTTCTAAATGTTTTTCAAATTCTATCCTAAGAAAAACTGCAAAAACTATTTCAAAATACAATATGATTCAGAATAATGAATTAGTAGCTGTTGCAGTATCTGGCGGTAAAGATTCACTTGCTTTACTTGATATTATTAATCAAATGGCTGCCACACATAATTTTAGAATTAAGGCAATAACAATTGATGAGGGAATTCCTGGTTATAGAAATGAGGCATTAGAAATTGTTCAAGCGTTTTGTACTAAATTAAATGTAGAACACAAAGTTTTTTCTTACAAAGAATTGTTTGATTTAACATTAGATGAAGCATTGGATTTGAGAGGAAGTGAAAAAACATCTTCATGTTCTATATGCGGAACTTTAAGAAGACGTGCAATTGATCATGCGGCAAAAGATATTGGTGCAGATGTAATTGCCACAGGACATAATTTAGATGATACATTACAGACATTTGTAATAAACATGTTATCTGGAGATACTACTAAGATCGGTTGGATGGATCCTGATACTTCTAGTAATACATTGAGAAAAATAAAACCATTTTGTGAGATTTATGAATCTGAAATTGTATTTTATGCATTTACAAACAATATTCCATTTCAATCAGAACCTTGTCCACACATGAATGAGGGAATAAGAACAGAGATTCGTGAATTCCTAAATTCTTTAGAAGGTAAACACAGTGGAATTAAAAATAATCTCTATCAATCAATAATCAAAGTATCACAGATTGTAAAGGATACTAACTACAAACAAAAGATAATTTGTGTAAAATGTGGCAATGAATGCACTGGAAAGATCTGCTCTGTTTGCAATATGGTTTTAAAACTAAAAGGAAATCAAACCTAATGCAAATATAACATACCATCTTAGGAAAAACGGTAGTAGGTAGGATTGGGGTGCCAGCCGTGCCCTGTTCTGAAACCGGCTATATGCAGAGATCAGCAACTGTTGGGTAAATCTCTAGATAGATAATTCCCGCTTGGTGTGCGGAAATGAAATCACGCCGAGGCGGGTGGTTGCAGGACTAGAATTATCCGAAGGGATAACGTCCAAGTCTGAACCATCGAAATGGATGAGGTCCGGGAGGGAGCAATCGTAAGATGGAGCATCCACGCTTCCTCGTCTACGTGGCGGATCTTGTATGCCTTGAAATGGGGCTATCCGTCTAGACTGGAACCAACAGAACTACTACCTTTATAATTAAAATTAAATTTTTATTGTCATGGAAGGAATAGTTTCTTTTGGAAACAAGAGAAGTTATAATGATTTTAAAAAACAAATTCCAAGTACAGTTCAACCACTTTTTGATTCAGTAAGAGAATTTTGTCTTTCATTAGGGGAAAATGTAATTGAAGATATAAGAATGCACAGAGTTGTTTTTGGAAAATCTATGACATTTAGATGGTTTGCAGATGTAGAACCAGAA
>JABFSW010000058.1 GCA_013140415.1 Nitrosarchaeum sp. | reverse complement strand
GTATTACAGTTTGCAATATTTGTCTTAAGAAAACGAAAACAAAAATATATGATAAACTTGAACTGTGTGAAAAATGTTATTTCAGTGTTATAAAAATTGCAAAAGATTAAGATTCTTGTTCTACTACGACATTTAATGTCATCGTAGTTCTAACATGAGGTAATTTTCTAATAGCCTTGGTAATTATATTCTCTAATATTTTATAATCTGATGTTTCAACTTTACAAATAACATCATAGTATCCGAACACCACATCAGCTTCTTTTACTTCAGGAATATGACTAAGATTTTTTAAAACATTGTATTCTTCGCTTTTATCACTGTGAATAACAACATATGCTTGAACATTATTTTTACCAAGCATAGAACCAATGAGTTTTTCAGATGTTTGAAATAGCTCTTTACCTTCTGAGCGTGTAAGAGTTATGGTAGTATGTATTTTTGGCATCTTACGGATGACATGTGTAACAGTTTTTTGAATTTGTTCATCAGAATCTGATTCTATTTTTGCAATAATATCATAAAGACCAAGTGTGCCATGTACTTCTGTAACATTATCCACTGTTTTTAGTGACGAAATTACACTTTTTTCTGAACCTAGATCACAATTTATGAGAACATATGCTTTTGTCAATTAACAAACCTGCTACTGTTGTCCTTCTATTCCCATTAAAGTTAGCGTTGATCTGATTTTTGATATTTTTCTAATCTTCCAAGTTATGGTTTCACGTAATGTTTCAACTTGTTTTGATTCCACCTTTGCCAATATATCATAGGCACCAAATATGCCATGTACTTCTGCAACCCCTTCTATGGATTTTAATTCTGAAATTACTGATTCCTCAGAACCTAGATCACAATTTATGAGAACATATGCTGTTGCCAATTTATTACTCATCTCCAGTTTTCATATATCTAGTATCATCTTAAAATATATAAGAATAATCTAATTTACTTAAATATTAACCACTAAAAGAAAGAGAAAGTGGATAACTGTATAGTCATTATAAAAATTAGCTCAAAGTTGTAAGTAGGCTGCAATAAAATATTCTAAATAAATTATCTAAGATAGAACATATGCATCATTCATAATTTTTTCAAGATCTACAATATTTTTTGATGAAGATATTTTTGGTCGTAGTTTTGCACCGCCTATCATTCCTTTGGTAAACCTCATTGCCTGGCCTTTAATGTTTGAAAATTTTATGTTGTATTCAGTGGTAAGACAAAGGTATTCAAAAAATGAATCTAGTTTATCTTTTAATGAATATTGTTTATAAGTTCCAGTTTTTAGATAATCATTAATTTGTTCAAATAAAAAGGGATTTCCCATTGCACCTCTACCGATCATAACATAATCACAATCAGTTTGATCAATCATTGCTTTAGCATCTTCAGGAGTTGTTATATCACCATTACCCACTATAGGAATATTAGAAATTTCTTTAAGTTCTTTGATCATTTTCCAATCAGCATTACCTGAATATCCTTGAGTCACGGTTCTGGGATGAAGTGTAATCATTTGTATTCCCTCATTCTCTGCAATTTGTGCAATTTCTTTGAAAAGATAGCGACTTGCATCAGTAACTCCTGAGCGGATCTTTAGAGTAACTGGTTTTTTTACTGCGTGGACTAGAGTGCTAAAAATTTGTTGGGTAAGATTAACTTCTTGTAAAAGTGCTCCGCCAGCCATTTGTTGTGTTATATGTGGTGCTGGACAACCCATATTGTAATCAATAATATCAAAAAATGGTTCTACTATTTTTGCAGCTTTTTCTAATGCTAAAAGATCAGAGCCAAATAATTGAACTGAGAGAGGTCTTTCTTTTTCAGAATATTCTAAAAATTCCTGAATAGTTTTCTTGTTTTCTTTTAGTTGCTGTTCTTTTGCAATTATACTATGAATACTAGTAAACTCTGTTACAACTAAACCTGCACCCATTTTCTTACATTGTAATCTAAGAGCAGGATCACTTACCCCAGCCATTGGAGCTAAAAATGCTCTACTTGAAAATTTTGGAAGCATTATAATAATTTTAATTTCTTGATATATTTATTATATCAAATTGATGTTTTGCATATTTAGAAAAAGTCAAAAAGATTAATTCTATAGATCTGGACAACCGTCTGTATCTCTATCCCCATCATAATTTTCTGGTTCTAGAGGACACAAATCTTCATCGTTAATAATACCATCTAGATCATCGTCATGAACAAATCTTTGTTGTTCTGGAGCAGTATCAGGACAACCGTCTTCATCGTTATACTTGTTCCAAGTTTCTGGGTTTATTGGACATGAATCAATTACATCTGGGTATCCATCGCCGTCAGAATCAGGTCGTGTAGAGACAGTCGAGTCTGCACCTTGTAGATCAGGGCATCCGTCAGTGTCTAAAAATCCATTAAAGTTTTCTGGTTCATTGATACATGAATCCCATCTGTCTTGAATTCCATCAGAATCAGTATCTGGAAATGTGTATCCTGTACCATCATCAGAAACTACATCTGGACAACCATCGTCATCTTGGAATTTATTGTAAATTTCTGGAACTTTAGGACATGAATCCACTATATCTGGAATGCCATCAGAATCAGCATCAAGAGAAGAAGTGAATTTGTCAGGACATCCATCTTTATCTAAAAATCCATTGAGGGTTTCTGCTTGATTAGGACACAAATCTAGATTATCGAGAATACCATCACCGTCAGTGTCAGCAGCAAATTTATCATTAGATAAAACATCTGGGCAACCGTCATCATCTTGGAATTTGTTAAAAGTTTCTTTGTTATATGGACACAAGTCATTTTGATCTAAAATTGCATCACCATCAATATCATCAGATATTTTATAATTAATTACATCTGGACAACCATCGTCATCTTGGAATTTGTTAAAGTTTTCACGTTCCTGAGGACAAGAATCAGCAGTGTCTGGAATTGAATCATGATCAGAATCAACTAATTTACCAGCAGTTGTACCTAAAATTTCTGGACAGCCGTCAGTGTCTAAAAATCCATTAAAGTTTTCTGGTTCATTGATACATGAATCCCATCTGTCTTGAATTCCATCAGAATCAGTATCCGGAAATTCAAAACCGGTGATACTTGATAAAGTAGAATCTGGGCAACCGTCGTCATCTTGGAATTTATTGTAAATCTCTGCAATTAGTGGACATGAATCCAAGTTATCAGAAATTCCATCTCTGTCAGTATCATTAATTAAAATGGATTTGTCAGGACATCCATCTTTATCTAAAAATCCATTGAGGGTTTCTGCTTGATTAGGACACAAATCTAGATTATCGAGAATACCATCACCGTCAGTGTCAGCAGCAAATTTATCATTAGATAAAACATCTGGGCAACCGTCATCATCTTGGAATTTGTTAAAAGTTTCTTTGTTATATGGACACAAGTCATTTTGATCTAAAATTGCATCACCATCAATATCATCAGATATTTTATAATTAATTACATCTGGACAACCATCGTCATCTTGGAATTTGTTAAAGTTTTCACGTTCCTGAGGACAAGAATCAGCAGTGTCTGGAATTGAATCATGATCAGAATCAACTAATTTACCAGCAGTTGTACCTAAAATTTCTGGACAGCCGTCAGTGTCTAAAAATCCATTAAAGTTTTCTGGTTCATTGATACATGAATCCCATCTGTCTTGAATTCCATCAGAATCAGTATCCGGAAATTCAAAACCGGTGATACTTGATAAAGTAGAATCTGGGCAACCGTCGTCATCTTGGAATTTATTGTAAATCTCTGCAATTAGTGGACATGAATCCAAGTTATCAGAAATTCCATCTCTGTCAGTATCATTAATTAAAATGGATTTGTCAGGACATCCATCTTTATCTAAAAATCCATTGAGGGTTTCTGCTTGATTAGGACACAAATCTAGATTATCGAGAATACCATCACCGTCAGTGTCAGCAGCAAATTTATCATTAGATAAAACATCTGGGCAACCGTCATCATCTTGGAATTTGTTAAAAGTTTCTTTGTTATATGGACACAAGTCATTTTGATCTAAAATTGCATCACCATCAACATCATCAGATATTTTATAATTAATTACATCTGGACAACCATCGTCATCTTGGAATTTGTTAAAGTTTTCACGTTCCTGAGGACAAGAATCAGCAGTGTCTGGAATTGAATCATGATCAGAATCCATAGCTTCTGGAGAAGTTACACCAGCAATTTCAGGACAGCCATCCCAATCTAATTGGTCGTTAAAGTTCTCGGGTTCATTGATACATGAATCCCATCTGTCTTGAATTCCGTCAGAATCAGTGTCTGGAAATGTGTATCCTGTACCATCATCAGAAACTACATCTGGACAACCATCGTCATCTTGGAATTTATTGTAAATTTCTGGAACTTTAGGACATGAATCCAAGTTATCAGAAATTCCATCTCTGTCAGTATCCCTTGATGATGTACTATCGGGGCATCCATCTTTATCATCAACACCATTGAATGTTTCTGGTTGGTTAGGACAAGAATCTAGAAAATCGGCAATTCCATCATTATCAGAATCAGATGTTCCTTGACCTGCATCAGGGAATAAGTCATTACAACCATCATCATCTTGGAATTTATTGTAATTTTCTTTAACGGTAGGACAATTATCAATATGATCTGGGATACCATCATAATCTGCATCATACCAAGGAACGAAATCTGCTGGACAGCCGTCTACATTATTACCATATTGAGGATCATAATCTTCTTGCAAATTGGGGCATTGATCACTGCTATTTGGTACACCATCACTGTCATTGTCTTCAGCACCATAGACATTGGCTTGGAAAATACCAATTGAAGTAATTAAAAGTAGAAATCCTAGGATTTGATATTTTTTCATTTTCTTTAACTTCGATATTATCGAGTATTTATTAAATCTCACGTTAAAAAGAACCTTACTATGAAATAGTGATCAAATAATGAGATGTTATAGATCTGGACAACCGTCTGTATCTCTATCCCCATCATAATTTTCTGGTTCTAGAGGACACAAATCTTCATCGTTAATGATATTATCTAAGTCGTCATCGTGAACAAATCTTTGTTGTTCTGGAGCAGTATCAGGACAACCGTCAATATCGTTATACTTGTTCCAAGTTTCTGGACTTGTTGGACATGAATCAATTACATCGTGGTATCCATCGCCATCAGAATCAGGTCGTGTAGATGTAGTTGAGTCTGCACCTTTTAGATCAGAGCAGCCATCCCAATCCAAATATCCGTTAAAGTTTTCTGGTTCAGCAATACATGAATCCCATCTGTCTTGAATTCCATCACCGTCAGTGTCTGGAAATTGATATCCGGTTGTAGTAGCAGAGACGGTATCAGGGCAACCGTCAGTGTCTTGGAAATGATTATAGGTTTCTGGACTTGTTGGACATGAATCAATTACATCTGCAATACCATCCATATCACTATCAAGAATAGAAACAAATTTGTCAGGGCAACCATTAGTGTCTTGATAACCATTAATGGTTTCTGGTTGAGTTGGACACAAATCTAGATTATCAATTATACCATCACCGTCAGTGTCTGCAGTTAGTTTATCATCTACAATATAATCTGGGCAACCGTCAGTGTCTTGGAAATGATTATAGGTTTCTCTAGCAGTAGAACATTGATCAATATTATCTAAAATACCATCATAATCAGCATCTCCAAATGAATCATAAATTGCAATATCAGGGCAACCGTCTTCGTCTTGGAATTTATTATATCGTTCTCCTACTATTGGACAGTCATCCAAGTTATCTGGAATACCATCATAATCTGTATCAATTGTTCCAGTTTTAGATATACCTGTAACTTCTGGACAACCATCTTTATCTAAAAATCCGTTAAAGTTTTCTGGTTCATTGATACATGAATCCCATCTATCGTAAATACCATCAGAATCAGTGTCTGGAAATTCAAAACCGGTGATACTTGATAAAGTAGAATCTGGGCAACCGTCAGTGTCTTGGAATTTGTTAAAAGTTTCTGGGTTTTTTGGACATGAATCAGTCACATTTGGAATGCCGTCCACATCACTATCAAGAGTAGAAACAGATTTGTCGGGACAACCGTCTCTATCTAAAAATCCATTAAGGGTTTCTGGTTGAGTTGGACACAAATCTAGATTATCAATTATACCATCACCGTCAGTGTCTGCAGTTAGTTTAGCATTAGATAAAACATCAGGGCAACCGTCATCATCTTGGAATTTGTTAAAATTTTCTTTGTTATATGGACATAAATCATTTGTACCTGTAATACCGTCGCCATCAACATCACCTGTTATGATATAATCAATTACATCTGGGCAACCATCATCATCTTGGAATTTGTTAAAGTTTTCACGTTCCTGAGGACAAGAATCAGCAGAATCTGGAATTGCGTCATAATCAGAATCAATTAAACCATTAGAATGAATTCCAGTGACTTCAGGACAACCATCCCAATCTAATTGATCATTAAAATTTTCTGGTTCATTGATACATGAATCCCATCTGTCTTGAATACCGTCTCCATCAGTGTCTGGAAATGTGTATCCTGTACCATCATCAGAAACTACATCTGGACAACCATCGTCATCTTGGAATTTGTTATATATTTCTGGAACTTCAGGACATGAATCCAAGTTATCAGAAATTCCATCTCTATCAATATCTCTTAAGGAATATGCATTCTCAGGGCAGCCGTCTTTATCATCAATTCCGTTAAATGTTTCTGGTTGGTTAGGACAAGAATCTAGAAAATCGGCAATTCCATCATTATCAGAATCAGCTGTTCCCTGACCTGTATAAGGTGATGAATCAGGACAGCCGTCGTCATCTTGGAATTTATTGTAATTTTCTTTAACGGTAGGACAATTATCTATATGATCTTCAATACCATCATAATCTACATCATACCAAGGAACAAAATCTGCTGGACAGCCGTCTACATTATTACCATATTGGGGGTCATAATCTTCTTGCAAATGTGGACATTGATCACTGCTATTTGGTACACCATCACTGTCATTGTCTTCAACACCATAGACATTGGCTTGGAAAATACCAATTGAAGTAATTAAAAGTAGAAATCCTAGGATTTGATATTTTTTCATTTTACTATACCGCCTATTGGTCAGGACAGCCATCAGCATCTCTATCCCCATCATAATCTTCTAGTTCCATAGGACATAGATCATAATCATTGATAATACCATCTAGATCAGCATCGTGTTTGTATCGTGATTGTTCTGGAGCAGTATCTGGGCAACCATCTGAATCTTGATACTTGTTGGAAGTTTCTTTGTCATTAGGACACATATCAACATCATCATTTATTCTATCATCATCAGTATCTAGAGTAATTGTACCTGTTGGAACAGTATCAGGACAACCGTCATAATCAACATATCTATTCCAAACTTCATTTTGTGTTGGACAGATATCCATTACATCAGGAACTCCATCATCGTCGGCATCTGGTTGAGATACGTTACTATCAGGACAACCGTCTCCATCTTGGAATCCATTATACGTTTCAACAACTAGTGGACAATCATCAAGTACATCCTCTATTCCATCATTATCAGAATCTACTACAAATGATTCAAAAATTGTATCAGGGCAGCCATCATCATCTTGGAATTTGTTATAAGTTTCTGGAGCTAGTATACATGCATCTATTGCATCTGGCAAACCATCCTGATCTCTATCAATATTAGAAATGTAACTATCTGGACAACCATCCAAGTCTAAAATTCCATTAAAAGTTTCAGCTTGATTTGGACAATGATCTACAAGATCATTAACTCCGTCATTGTCAGAGTCAGGAGCTCCTTTATTATCAAATAATGAGTCAGGGCAACCGTCTTCGTCTTGGGATTTATTGTAAGTTTCTGGAACAAGTGGACAGTTATCTTTGCTGTTTGCAATACCATCAAAATCAGAATCAACATCGGTCAAATAAGATGGAAAGTCAGGACAACCGTCTTCGTCTTCAAATCCATTATATCTTTCAGGTACTAGTGGACATGTATCAGTAGAATCTAGAACTCCATCAAAATCAACATCTGATTCTGCAGAATTATCTGGACAACCGTCAGTATCAAGATATCTATTCCATGTTTCAGATGTAGTAGGACATAGATCTAATGAATCTCTAATTCCATCAAAATCAGAATCCATCACAGAAATATCAGGACAGCCATCCAAGTCTAAAATTCCATTAACAACTTCAGGATCTAATGGGCATTTATCAGATAAATCAACAATACCATCACCGTCAAAATCCAAAGACATACCAGATTTGCCATCAGGGCAACCGTCGTCATCTTGGAATTTATTATAAGTTTCTGGAGACAGTAGACATGTATCTATTGCATCTATAATTCCATCTCCATCCCTATCAGTTGTAGAGGTAGCATCAGGACAACCGTCAGTATCAAAAGTTCCATTAAATGTTTCTTGTTGAGTTGGACACAAATCAGTATAATCACTAATACCATCTCCATCAGAATCTGGTGTTTCTCCATTTGAACTGACAAAGTCTGGACAACCATCATAATCTTGGAATTTATTGTAAGTTTCTTTTATTGCTGGACATTGATCAATGCTATTTGGAACTCCATCTTGGTCTGAATCTATGTCAGTAGAATAAGGAGGAATATCAGGACAGCCATCTTCGTCTTCAAATCCATTGTGTCTTTCAGGTTCTAATGGACATGTATCATCTGCATCTACAATACTATCACCGTCAGAATCATTTAGTTTTCCAGAGAATGAAGGAATTGAATCAGGGCAACCGTCATAATCAGCAAAGCGGTTGAATGTTTCTTGTTGATTAGGACAAGTATCAAATTTATCTGCAATACCATCACCATCATTATCAGTAAATGTATTATCTAATGCAACGTCGTGACAACCATCATCATCTCTATATCCATTGAAAGTTTCTGGCTGAGTTGGACACAAATCAATTTTGTCTTCTATTCCATCATTATCAGTATCAGCAAATGAGGAATCAGCAACACTATCAGGACAGCCGTCATCATCTTGGAATTTGTTATAAATTTCAGCACTTAGTGGACATGAATCCAAGTGATCTGGAACTCCATCTCTATCTCTATCTGAACCAGAACCAAAACTGTCAGGACAGCCGTCAGTATCAAATATACCATTGAAAGTTTCTGGCTGAGTTGGACACAAGTCTACAACATCGATAAAACCATCACTGTCAGAATCTGGGATTCCCGAACCAGTTTGAGGAGGTGTATCAGGACAACCATCGTCATCTTGGAATTTATTGTAATTTTCTCTTACATTGGGACATTGATCAATATCATCTTCTATTCCATCAAAGTCCTCATCATACCATGGAACAAAGTTAGAAGGACAGCCATCGATTGTACCTTCATTATCTTCTTGAAGGTTAGGGCAGCTATCAACTTCATCAAGTATACCATCACGATCTAAATCATGAGTTGCAAATGCAGAATTGGCAGGAATGCTGGTTAACGTAGCTAAAAGTAAGAACAGGAATCCAAGTATTTTTTTCAAAGCTTAAATTTACGTTAAAGATCCAGTTATTAAACTTCACTCTGGAATAGGCTAAAAATATGAAAAGTTTTGAGAATGATTTTCAAGTTCAAAGATCTCGATCAATTTAAGTAAACCAAAACAGTGTTTTACATATGAGTTGTTCTGGGGAAACAGTTGAAGACGAAGACAAACTAATACAGATCAAACCAGGAATTGCACAACAATTAAAAAAAGCAAAGTATGGAGTTGCAGATCATTCGACAGTAGAACTTTGTCATTGGACAAAAAAATCTTTCAAACATGAAGGAAGTTGTTACAAGCATAAATTTTATGGAATTTCCACACATCGCTGTATGGAATTTTCTCCTGCAGGAATGCATTGTGAAAATCGTTGTGTGTATTGTTGGAGACCAATGGAATTTTATGATTCATTAAAAATGGAACCAGAAAAAGTGGCAGAGCCAAAAGAGATATTGACTAAACTGATGGAAGAACGAAAAAAATTGATCATGGGATATTATGGAGATTCTAGAAATGACAAACAGAGATTAGATGAGTCATTATTACCAAGCCATTATGCCATTTCACTTTCTGGAGAACCCACAATGTATCCCAAGCTTCCAGAATTAATAAAATACCTCAAGTCTTTAGAAGCAACCAAGTCAATTTTTCTTGTGACAAATGGACAAGAACCAGATATGATTCAGAGATTACAAGATGAAGATGCACTACCAACACAGTTGTATTTATCTACAAATGCTGCAGATTATGATTCATTTTTAAAAATTAACAAACCAAAATACGATGACTCTTGGCAAAGATGGAATAAAACGCTAGAAATGTTAAAACAACTAGACACAAGAACAGTGCTTCGAATTACGCTCATAAGAAATTACAATGATCAAAAAGAGATGATTCCGGCGTTTGCGTCAATGCTAAAGCAAGCTAGTCCACACTTTATTGAAATAAAATCATATATGCATATTGGCCGTTCAACTAACAGATTAGAACATTCAAACATGTTAGAAATGGATGAAGTGAGAAAATTTAGTGAAGAAATAGCTAAACAGAGCCAAATATTTTCAATAATGGATGAAAGTCTTGTGTCAAGAATTGTGATATTGCAAAACAATCACAGAGTCATTGACCGTTGGATTTCAGCTTATGCAAATACCAATTAGAAAATTTTTTTAATGCCTTGTATCGGTGAGATAATTCATTTTTGTTAGTCAATTCTGCAAATGTTTTATTCAAATTTTTTGGTATAAAGATTGGATCATATCCCCAACCTTCTCCATTTTGTGTTTTGGAAATGTTTCCATCAATTTTTGCTTCAAAATATTTAGAATTTTTATCATCACAAAAAGAAATGATGGAAACAAATTTTGCTTTTCTATTTTGTTTTAATAGTTGTAAAATTCCTTTGTTACCAATAGTTTTGAAGACATAAGAAGAGTACGGTCCTGGAAATCCATTGAGAGAATTAATGTAAAGTCCATCATCTTCAACTATTATTGGTTTTTTACATTTTTGAAATGCCTGTATTGCTTTTTTTGATGCAATTTCTTGTAGAGAAAATGATTGAATTTCTTCAAGTTCATATTTGAAAAATCTAAGATTAATGCCAAAAGAGCGTAAAATTTTTTTTGCTTCTTGATATTTGTGATAATTTGAAGAGACAAAAAAGAGATCAAATGACTGTAGCATATCGTCCTCTACTTTCAATGATAGATACCAGGTTTGTAATTTTGGCATAATTTGTGGGACCAACTACAGATTTGTAACCAAATAGGAAGTTTTTCCAAGCAGATTCCATTATTTTGGCATGTGCACTGTTTAGAATTTCTTTGATTAATCTCAAATCTACTGCATGATCTTCAGATTTGATTGTTTTTTGTGATAATCCAAAATCAATTACATATACTTTATTTTTATACAAGATAAAATTTGATGTGGTCAAATCACCATGCATTATACCATTTTTGTGCATAATTCCAACAAGTCTACCAATTTCTGTTGATAACTCAATTATCTTTGAATCAGGCAAATCATGAACGGGTTTGCCTGGAATTTCTTGCATGGTAATAGATGATTTTTTTAAATTAACATAGTAAACAAGTGGTGTTGAAATTCCAAATGACTTTACTTCTGAAATTATTTGAGATTCTTTAATTGTTCTTTGTTTTCTAATTTTTGCATCAAGAATTGGGTTACGATATCTTTTTGCCTTTCTGATTTTTAGTATTGCAGGTGAGTCATCCCATTGTGTAAGATAGATATCAGCTTCTGCACCCTTTTTTAGTAATTTCATTAAATAACTAATTGAAATGTTATAATTTAGAGTTTATTTTGGATTAAATTCGGATTAATTATTATTAAAATGTTATTTTTCTTTAGGTGTGTTTGCTTTATCATGATCTTTCAATGGTAATTCTATAAAAAATGTAGAACCATTCCCAATTCCATCAGATTCTACCCATATTTTCCCCCCATGTAGAGCAATAATGTCATTACTTACTGCAAGTCCCAATCCAGTCCCACCATATTTTCGTGTCATATTATGTTTGATCTGATAAAATTTTACAAACAACTTTTCCAATTGATCTTTTTCTATACCTATTCCATTGTCTGTTATTTTGATTTTAGCTGTATGGCTATCTGATTCTAATGAGATTGAGATCTTTCCAATTTTTTCTGAGACAAAATCTAGTGAGTTAAATAATATATTTGATAGTACTTGTTCTATACGTGTTTTGTCACAAACACACTGAACATTATTGGCAATACTTGTTTCTATTGTGATTTCCTTTATGTCAAACTCTGGTGTGAGTTTTGAGATACTATGTAAGATGATTTCCGAAAGATTATGTTCTAATAAATTTAGATGAAGTTTGCCTAGTTCTGCTTTTTGTGAATCTAGTAAGTCTTGAATTAGATTCTGTAAGGATATGGCATTTGATTGGATCATTTTGATTCTATCTATTTGTTTAGGATTCAAGTCGCCAAATGTGTTTGAAAGTAGAATATCTGAAAGCGATGTAATGGGCACTAGAGGATTCTTCAAATCATGAACGATCATTGTCACAAATTCATCTTTTGATTTTTTGATTTGTTCAAGCTCTTGGTTTTTTTGTTCAAGTATTTTAGAACGTTCTTGTATTTTTTGTCTTAATGCATTATTTGTTTTATAAATTACAAAAGGAATTAGACCTGAAGCAATAAACCCAAGTATTAGTAATAACTGGCTGAAAGCGGTATTTGGTTCAAAAGCACCATCCCAAATCAAGTATTTTAGAACATAATCTTTCTTTATCGTATGACCGTGTAGATTTGTTTGAACATTAACTTCAACTATATTTTCTAATTCACTCTGGGTAAATTCTACATTATTGGTTTCAATCATTCCGTTGTTATTGAATACTTGAAATAATTTCAGATTATCGTCAAGTGGGCTGAATAAGATCAGTTTAAAGTGTTGACTAGGAATAGTATCATGAGAAATAAAATAATCAAATGGTACCGATATTATCATTCTACGAAGATCATTCATAGAAAATTCAATATTCATTGTTTTTATACCGTTTATTTGAGTTGGATGAGATGGAAATAATATGTCAAAATTTTCTCCTACAAGATAAGATTGTGGAGCTGAGTAAAGTATTATCTGGTTTTGATCTATTATACTGATATTTACTAATTCAGGATTTGAACTAAGAATTCTATCAGAAAAAATTGCAAACTCATCAGGTGTTATTTCGTTAGAACTTTCAAAAAGACCAATCATACCATTGTTAATTGTCTGTAAACCATTTGCTCTTCTATCAATAACTCCTTCCAAGATACCATTAACTTCATGTTTAAACGATTGAGATAGTTGTTGCTGATAATCAGATATTTGTAAATACGCAGTGACAGTACCAAAGATAATGCCTAATCCTATTATGATTGGCAATAAGTAGATGGATTTGGAATGATATGTTGGATCTATACTCATTATTACATATGATTGAATATTCTAAATTTAAATGATTTTTATACATTGGTCTTAATCACCTGCAAAATCGATTAATGTAATCATAAAAAGGAAAAAAGTTGTAAAGAGAAAACCCAAGCCTATTATGATTGGCAATAAGTAGATGGATTTGAGATCATCGGTGATTTTACTCATATCATGTTTAATTATTGTATGCCAATTACTATCAATCTAGCACCTGAAAGCCAGTTTCCTGCACTTCTTGGAAAATCAACCTGAGTTATGCTATTTGATGTATTCTCCCAAGTACCACCACTTAACCATGTTGCAGAGTTTGTAGCTATAGCTTCGGCATTTGCTGTTTCTGATTGTACTGCTTTACGGGTAGTTTGAAAATTCATAACGCTTAATTCAATTACTTGTGGTGCAGCAGTAGTAGAAGTACCGGTTAATTGAATCTCACTGTCTGAACTATCCTGTGCATCAACAACAGCAGTAGCAATAATTCCAACATCATTCCAACCATATGATGCAGCACCACTATCACCATTGAATCTTACGTATGCTATACCAACAGCAGAGCCACCTTTTGATAATAATGTAATTTTCAATTTCTCATACGAACCTGACCATGAACCACCTATACTTGCGGCATCTGCACCCAAAGTTGTATCAACTAATTTTTCTTCAAGTGGCTTTACCCATGTTTGATCACCTCTAAGAAAAGTTGTCGAGTCAGCTGTTCCAGAACCCAATCTTGCTGTTGCCATTGTTCCAGTAGTTAGTTTTGAGGTATCAAGTGATGGAATTTCGGCAGCTGTCCAAGTATCAGTTGTAGAAATTATAGATTTTGCAAAAGTACCAGATGTTATCTTTGATGCAGGTAAATCTGGAATATCAGATACAAGCCAAGTATCTGCTGTAGATATTGCACGTTTAACTAAACCTCCTGCATATGCTTCATCGGCATATATTACTACAGACAATATCATTACTCCTAAAATCACAGCTAGAGTAGATATTTTGATCACGAATAGTATATCTCATCATTCTTTATGACTTTTTAGGATATTTTCTTGTATTGTTGGTTCCATTTTGGCAATTTTAGTCATCTTGATACTCACTAAGATGAGTATTAAGATGAATATATCAGTTAATTAATCAATGAACTTTAATCCAAGTTTTATCGTCATCTCGTTTATCTTATTATATTCACGAATGAATTTTTTTCCTTTTTCTGTTATAATTATGGGGTTCAATTTAACAAGTTTTTTTTCTTCCAATTCATCAAGATACAAAGTTAACTTGTCGTATGAAGTACTGACTAAAAATTGGATTCGTGTTGGTTTTACAGATTTATTATGAATTGATTCATCTCGTATCGCACGTAATACAGCATAATACAATTCCATCTTGCTTCTTTTTTCCTTTGGTTGCTGTCCTAAACTATTAGCCATGTTCTAACTCCATATTTTCTGTTTTCTTTGAATCTCTTGTAAGTATGAAAATAATAATTGCAAGTGCAATTATCTTCAAGATACCAGATAGTTCTAATGTCAAGATTATAGGATCTATCGTAAATAGAAATCTTACAAATTGAGATGAAAGTAGAACTACAAATCCTAATGGGAGTAAAATCAATTCTTTTCTATTTTTAATTGTTGAATTGCTAAATGTTCTAAATACAACATAGCCAATAGAGATCATATTAATAATTCTGAAATATTCATTATATTGTTGGAATGGAGGAATTCCAATATTTTCAATAACTGTAACAAGTAACAAAAGAG
>JABFSW010000124.1 GCA_013140415.1 Nitrosarchaeum sp. | reverse complement strand
CAGATCCTGACAGAATTCTAAATGCATTTTCAAGGGCAATCAAAGAAGCACTACAAACAAGATTTCCTGATTATGCAGAAAAAATTAAAGATGAAGTTCGTGTAAGGCTAGTAAATTATCCACTACAGCGTAGTCTCAGACAAATCAATGCCGAAACTATAGGAAATATTGCCAGTGTTTCAGGTATGGTAGTTAGAGCATCCGAAGTAAAACCACTAGCAAAAGAATTGGTGTTTGTCTGCCCTGATGAACATCAAACCAAAGTAGTTCAGCTAAGGGGAATGGATGTAAAAATTCCTATAGTGTGTGATAATCCAAGTTGTAAACACAGAGATTTTGAATTAAAACCCGAAGCCAGCAAATTCATAGATTTTCAAATTCTTAGATTGCAGGAACTTCCTGAAGACTTGCCGCCAGGCCAATTGCCTCATTATATTGATGTGACAATTAGGCAGGATCTAGTCGATAACGCAAGACCTGGGGACAGGATAATTCTTACAGGAATAGTAAGAGTAGAGCAAGAATCCATTGCAGGAATAACTAGAGGACACAGCGGATTATACAGATTACGAATTGAAGGAAATAATATTGAATTTTTGGGAGGAAGGGGTTCAAAGACCTCACGTAAAATAGTAAGAGAAGAAGTTTCCCCAGAAGATGAAAAAATGATCAAGACTCTATCTGAGAGTCCTAATGTTTATCAGAGATTAATTGATTCTTTTGCACCACACATCCAAGGACAGTCTCTAATCAAAGAAGCTATTTTGTTGTTAATTGTAGGTTCAACTCAAAGATTGCTTGGTGATGGAAGCAAGATTAGAGGTGACATTAACGTATTTCTTGTCGGTGATCCTGGTACTGCAAAATCAGAGATGCTAAAATTTTGTGCAAGAATAGCACCAAGAGGATTATACACATCAGGTAGGGGTTCAACTGCAGCAGGTCTTACAGCAGCTGTAGTTCGTGATAAGACAGGAATTATGATGTTGGAAGCTGGTGCCGTAGTTTTAGGTGATCAGGGTCTTGTGTGTATTGATGAATTTGATAAGATGAAACCAGAAGATAGAAGTGCACTACACGAAGTCATGGAACAACAGTCTGCAAGTATTGCAAAGGGTGGTATTGTTGCCACACTAAATGCAAGAACATCAATTTTAGCAGCTGCAAACCCGATGTATGGAAAATATGATCCATTCAAAAATATCACCGAAAATGTAAACTTGCCAATTCCATTATTGACAAGATTTGACTTGATCTTTGTAGTTAGAGATATTCCAGGAAGAGAAAAAGATGAAAAAATTGCAAGACACATTATAGAATTGCATACACCTCAAGGAACTGACAAACGCTCTGTAATTGATGTCGATACACTAACCAAATATCTCTCATATGCAAAAAGATCTAGCCCTGATTTGACAAAAGAAGCAGAAGAAAAGATTCTGGAATATTATTTACAAATGAGAAATGTAGAGTCTGAAGAAATGATCACAGTTACTCCTAGACAACTAGAAGGTATTATTCGACTTTCAACTGCCAGAGCCAGATTATTAATGAAAGATAAGGTAGAAGAAGAAGATGCAGAGCGAGCAATATTTCTGATTCAAAGTATGTTGCAAGATGCAGGTGTTGATGTCAATACTGGTAAGGTAGATCTTGGAGTGTTACAAGGAAGACCAAGAAGTGAAGTATCAAAAATGCAACTGTTCATGGATGTTTTAAAATCAATGGAAGGTGACAATAAAGTTGCAGTTGAAGAAAGATCATTTGTAAAAGAACTGGTAAAGACAGAAAAATTCACTGAAGAAGAAGCACGAAACTATATCAGAAGAATGCTCCGCGAAGCATCTATTTATGAATCAAAACCCGGTCATTATAACCGGGTATGAAAATAGAAAAACTAGATCTTTCCAAACCTGCAATTGATTTTTTATCCTCTGAAGGATTTTCTACATTATATCCTCCTCAAGCTGATTGCATTGACGCTGGACTATTAGATGGAAAAAGTATTTTGGTTTCTGCACCCACTGCAAGTGGAAAAACCCTTACAGCAACACTTGCAATTATTAGTTATCTTTCAAAAAATGATGGCAAGGTTATCTATCTTAGTCCACTAAGGGCACTAGCTGCTGAAAAATTCACAGAATTTAAAAAACTAGAAAAAGTTGATCTAGGAAAAAAAATCAAAGTAGGTATCTCTACTGGCGATTTTGAAAATGTTGAAAAAAATCTTGAAAAAAACAATGTGCTAATTTTAACAAATGAAAAGATGGATTCTATAATTAGACATAGCGCCGAATGGATTGATGAAATTGGATTAATCATTGCAGATGAGATTCATCTTATTGGTGATGAAACTAGAGGACCAACACTGGAGATGATTCTAACAAAACTAAAATTATTAGCATCAAAACCGCAGATTGTAGGTCTTAGTGCTACTATAACAAATTCTGATGAACTAGCAAATTGGCTTGGTTGTATTTTGGTAAAAAATGACTGGAGACCTGTGCCTCTTTCAGAAGGAGTCTATGATGCAGGACAAGTAATCATGAGTGATGGCAAAAAATTTGATGTTGAGCCTAGTCTTCGTGGTATTCCTATTGATTTAGGCGTACAATCAGTAAAAGATGGAGGGCAATCCCTAGTTTTTGCAGAGACTAGAACTCGCTCAAAAGCACTTGCAACAAAGGCCGCTGATATTATTTCACAATTACTAGAAAAAAAAGAATCCGAAGAGCTAGAAAAGATTTCAAAAAAAATTCTATCAAATAACGAACACACTGAACTAGTAAAAACTCTGGCAATATTGATAAAAAAAGGTGTTGCATTTCATCATGCTGGATTAAATCAAAACTGCAGACAAACAATAGAAACTGAGTTTCGTAAAGGAACTATCAAATTATTATCATCCACACCAACTTTGGCCGCTGGTGTAAATCTTCCTGCAAGAAGAGTCGTTATATCAAATATCAACAGGTATAATGCTAAAGTTGGTGGCAACAGACCAATTAGTATTTTGGAGTATAAACAATTATGCGGCAGAGCTGGAAGACCACAATATGATAATTACGGAGAGTCAATTATTGTTGGAAATGGAAACAGCGAAGATTTAATGGAATATTATATCCGCGGAGAACCTGAACCAATTGTATCAAAAATTACAGATGATAAATCACTGAGAACACATGTATTGAGTATAATTGTAACCACTCCTGGAATTAAAAAAGAAGACATTCTGGATTTCTTTTTGCAAACATTAGGCGGATTGCAATCAAGAAAAGCAACAATAAAGTTTGCAATTGATATTTCATTACGATTTCTCACAAGTGCATTTTTAATTATTAAAAAAGGTGAAAGGTATGCTGCAACAGAGTTTGGAAAAAAGACCTCAATGTTATACATTGATCCGCTTACTGCAACTTACTTTAGAGATGCAATTGAAAATGTATCAAAAGAAAAAAAACACACTTTTGGATTTTTACATTTAATTTCAAGTTGCGAGGAATTTTTCCCAAAATTTTCACTTAGACAAAAAGACTATGAAACTGCTAGTCTGATGATAACAAATCACTCTTCTGAGCTTTTAGCTCCAATATCGGAATATGATTGCTCTAGGAGCTTACTTGCATTGCAGTCCTGGATTACAGAATCCTCAGAGTTGACTCTTTCTGATAATTTAGGAATAGAATCTGGAGATATGCATAGAATGGTTGAGACTGGGGATTGGCTATCATACTGTCTTAGAGAGATTTCAAAGCATGTTGAGCGTGTAGATTTACTTGATGAATTAGAGAATCTGCGAAGACGAATTATTTATGGTATTAGAGAGGAATTACTGGATTTAGTTAAAGTAAAGGGAATTGGACGAATAAGGGCAAGAACACTGTATAAACATGGAATTAAAACCCTAGATGATTTGGCAAAGATTCCGGTGAATAAATTATCAGAAATAGATAAAATTGGTTCAACATTAGCAGATAACATAAAGTCAGAGTTACGTAAGGTTAGATAATTGGCTGAATT
>JABFSW010000067.1 GCA_013140415.1 Nitrosarchaeum sp. | reverse complement strand
TGCCAAAAAATTCAAAATCATCTAAATAGGTCATTGCCCCATCATGTCAATAAATTCTTGTTCAGTTCGCTTTTGCATGACAAGATTAGTTATTTTCTCTTGTCCAAGTGTAGATGTTAAAGAATGACCATAATTATGGCCAGAATAGAGAATTAGTTCATCATTCAACAAATAAAGAACATCAAAAAGACTATGATACAGTTCTTTTGCGCTACCTCCTGGTAAATCTATACGTCCACAATTTCCTACAAAAAGTGTATCACCAGAAAAAATTTTTCCGTCTCCAATTAAACACATGCTATCTTTAGAATGTCCAGGAGTATACAAAACAGTTAGTTTTGAATTCCCAAATTCAATTACATCACCATCTTTTACTGCAATATCATGTTTTAGTTCAGATTTTTCATGTTGGATTAGTTTTGCATTAGTTGATTTCATCATTCCTTCGTTTCCCAAGGTGTGATCAAAATGGTGATGAGTGTTGATGATATATTTTATTTTTAAATTATTTCGTTTGATGATTTGTTCGATTTGATCAAGATCCCATGAAGGATCAATTATTATTCCTTCATCTGTATCTTCGTCTTCCACAACATATGTGAAATTCTGCATATTCCCAACTTGGATTTGATGAACTTTCACAATACACCCTCTTCAGCTTCTGGCGGAATCCCTATTTTCTCAACAAATATTTCACCACACAAATCTCTTCTTTTTGGCATTCCTCTCTTCATTTTATGAAACGTAACTGTCATGTCACTTTGTACAAAGATATTTGCAGTTTCTCCATTATCAGGATTAACTCCAGATGGGATATCAACGGCAATTTTAAAGCAATTTGAATCATTGATGTATTTTATTGCACTGGCATATGGTTCTCTTATTTCTCCAGAAATTCCAGTTCCTAGTATTCCATCTACAATTATGTCTGGAGTAAAATCAAGATCATCCATACCAGATATCAATTTAACAGATGGTATTTTTTCTAGTAGTGACCAATTCCATTGACTTTCTTCAGTTTTGATTTTATCTGGAGTTCCAAGTAAAACCACTACAACTTTTGAACCATAACCTGCAAGATGTCTAGCCATAACTAATCCATCTCCACCATTATTTCCCAATCCAACAAAAATCAAAACGTTCTTTGATTCAAGAGTATCAAATTTTTCTGCCAGTCTTTTAACGGCTATAGCACCGGCGTTTTCCATCATAAATTTTTTTAAAAAACCCATGCGATGTCCATTATTTTCTATTTGCATCATTTGTGCTACAGATATTTCCATAATTAGAATACGAGAGAAGTAAAATAAGAGCTTTGGCAAACGATTTATCCTAGGTTTTTCTCATACACAAACATGACATTGAAAAATGTAAAGCTATCTTTGAATAAAATTGCAAAATCATTATCAGAAGTTCAAGATGCCAGAGAATTTTTACTAAAAAATACAAGAGAAATAATAATTCTTTGCAGTAAATCCATCATATCAGTACATAAAGGAGATATGAAATCTGCAAAAAATAATCTAAAACAAGCAGATGTGTTGCTAAAAAAATACAAGAAAAAAGCTACATCTGATCTTCGAAGATACATGATTACTCCAGAACAAGAATTTGTTGAGGCAGCATCTCTAATTGCCATTGTTGAAAAAAATGAAATTCCTTCAGAAAAGCAATTAGATGTAATGCCAGAGTCATATGTTTTAGGATTAATGGATTGTGTGGGAGAATTAAAACGGATGATTTTTGATAAGATCAGGATTGGTGATATAGATAATGCCTCAAGAGTTTTTGAAATAATGGAAAATTTGTATCTGCATTTGTATCCATTTTCAATGTATGATAAAGTTGTAAAAGAAGCTAGAAGAAAAATTGATGTAGATCGTATTTTAGTCGATGATGCCAGAGGTGCAATCACCGAAGAAAAAAGACGATCTGAACTAATCAAAGCATTAAACAAACTACAAAAATAGAATTTGAATAAAATGAAATTAGATGCGGGTGATGGGATTTGAACCCACGAACTCCTAAGAGACTAACACCTCAAGCTAGCGCCTTTGACCGAGCTGGGCGACACCCGCAATAGAAATTTCTTGAATGGTTTTTATAATCCTTGATTACTTTTTTGTTCGTATGTTAATTCCTGTGAGATGTTTTACTTGTGGAAATTTAATTGCTGATAAGTTTGAAGATTATCAAAATAAAGTAAGATCTGGAGAAGATCCAGCTAAAGGACTAGACTCTTTGGGAATAAGCAGATATTGTTGCAGAAGGATGTTATTAACCACTGTTGAAACTATTCAACAAGTTATTCCATTTTATGAAGCAATACAGAGAAGACACCAAGAAGTCCAATCTGAGTTAGAATAGTTTGCCAAAAATAACCTCCATTGAAGGACGTATAATTTACAATAGCCGAGGATGTAAAACTATCGAAGTTGATGTCATATCAGAAAATAAATTTCTAGGTAGAGTTTGTGCACCATCAGGAGCTAGTGTTGGAAAATATGAAGCAGTTAGCTTCCCAAATGAAAAACCAGAAGAAAGTCTAAGAATATTAAATGAAAATTCTCAAAAATTTGTTGGATTAGAATCATCAGATCTTAAAACAATACATGCGACGCTAAGAAGTATTGATCAATCGCCAAATTATTCAAAAATTGGGGGAGCATTAGCATTTGCAGTAACTATCGCATCAATGGAATCTGCTTCAAAATCATTAGACAAGCCTTTATTTCAAATATTATCATCTGAATCATCTTTCAAGTTTCCATTTCCATTGGGAAATATTTTAGGAGGTGGGGCTCACGCAGGACCAGGAACGCCAGACATTCAAGAGATTTTGATTTGTGCCATAGGGGCAAAAACAATTAGAGATGCTATTGAAACTAATTTATCAGTCCATAAAGAATTACGCCGTGTTTTAGAAAAAGAGGATCCTAGTTTCACTAATGGGAGAGGAGATGAAGGAGGATGGGCACCAAAATTAGAAAACATAAAGGCATTAGAACTTTCAGCAAAAGCTTGTGAAAATTTAGGATTTACATTGGGAAAAGAAGTATCTTTGGGAGTTGACTTTGCAGCATCTACTCAGTGGAGTGAAGAAAGACAAAAATATATTTATGAAAGAGCAGGATTTGTCAATTCTTCAGAACAACAAATTGAATTTGCTGCAAATATTATTCAAAAATACAAATTAATCTATGCAGAAGATGCAGTTCATGAAGAAGCATTTGAGGATATGGCAGAACTAACTGCTAAATTTCCAGACACATTAGTTACAGGAGATGATCTGACTGTTACCAATAAAGACATTCTAACCAAGGCAATTAATTTAAAATCTTGTAATGCTGCAATACTCAAAGTTAATCAGGCAGGTAGTCTTTATGATGCCTTTGAATTTGCCAAAGTAGCAAATCAAAACAACATAAAATTAATCACATCACATAGATCGGGAGAATCTATAGATTCACATATTTCTCACATAGGATTGGCAACAAAGTCAAAAATGCTCAAAGTTGGGATAGTAGGTGGAGAGAGAATAGCAAAACTAAATGAGCTTATACGTCTATCAGAGCATGATTTAATACGCGGTATGGCAGAGATTTAAAATCGCTATGAGTGAACAAGCAGAAACCACAGAAATCAAAAAGAAGATTCTATCCACAGGAATTAGAGTTGGAACTCCGGTTAAAACAAAATTCATGACACCATTCATTACAAAAGCTAGTCCTGAAGGACTATACATGCTTGATATCGATATAACTTTAGAAAAAATTAAAACAGCTGCCAAATTCATCAACCGTCTTGGAACCGATAAACTCATTGTCTGTTCTGCTAGACAATATGCAAATACCCCAATTGAGAAATTTTGTGAAATGCTAGGATCTAAAAAATTACTAGGTAGATTCATGCCTGGCACTCTTACTAATCCATCCTTACCATACTACATTGAGCCAAAATTGGTTCTAATCTCTGATCCTCAAGTAGATGTACAAGCAATTACTGAAGCAACCAATGCAGGTATT
>JABFSW010000153.1 GCA_013140415.1 Nitrosarchaeum sp. | reverse complement strand
TTTCTAGCCCAAATACATGATATTCAAATGCCAATAACCCAATAAAAAATAATGATGTAAGTGCAAGTATCATTAAATCCAATATTTTGGAGTTCATATCATCAACACTATTAACTACAGTATTAAATTTATAAAAAACTACAATCAGATTATTTGAAAAGATCAGATATTACAGAAAACAAAAGAAAAATTAAAACTTGTCAAAACGAGCGCGTTCTAGATCTCTATCGTCTTTAGATTCTTTTTTCCATTCTTTATAATGTTCCTTACAAAGAACAGTCTTTTTGCCTACAGAACTTACATGTAATCCTGCATTTTCTACTTTGGTGGTGTTTAATGAACGAGCGCCCTCTTTTTCACAGCCCTCGACATTACATTTAGCACCTTTTGAAATAATACCCATGATTATGCATAAACAAGATGTTATTTATATTTGAAAATTTTATAGATATGATCTACATCAGGGTTACAAAATAGGATTAGATTCAAGTATACATCGTTTATAAGAGGAATATTTTTTTCTGAGATTATGGGTGGAACAAAAAAAGTAACTGCAGCAAAACAAGAAAAGAATCAAGGAACAAAAGATGCAAAGGACTCAAAAAAGAGTAGAAAAGACAAGGGAGAAGGCGGACCACGTAAAGCAGAAATTACAGTAATGGTAAATGAAAAAGAAGCAATTAAAATAATTCAAAGCTCAAAAGTTGTAACATGTCATGATCTTGCAAGACAAACAGGAGTTAAAATTTCAGCAGCAAATGCATTTTTAATAGAATCAACAAAGAAAGGGCTTGTCAAACGTGTTGGTGGATATAGCGGTCATCGCATATATCAAGCAGTTTCCTCATAGAGACAAAAAACATCTCCAGGTTTCACATCTTTTAGTGCATCAATGTTTTCTAATATTTTTCCAATCGGGGTCATTATTTTTCCAGGTGAAGTATCATCAATAAAAAAGCAAATGCTTCCAGCAGATGATAAAAATGCAATGTCACCTTTTTTGAATTCTTTTGTAGATCTTTCAATTCCAGAATCAACAATAGTTTCAAAGTACGCTATACTTTTTCCTAGAAAATGAGCATGTCCCTCCAACGGTAAAGATCTCATTATTGTACCGACAGTTCTTGGTGACAAATGTCGTTTTAGATCACATTGGATCTTTGCTTTTCCTTTAATTTCCAAGATTATCTGTTTTCTTGAGACTGACGAGGAACTCAATTTGTACTTTAGAATTATTGGATTATATAACGCTTTGAGAGAAATTGTGTACTTGTCTGATGTTAACGAAGCTGAACTAATTGTAGAAGAACCAGAAGAATATGTGGAAGCTCCAGAAACTGAGGAAATTTTTGAAGGAGATGTAGAAGTAAACACTGGATTAAACAAGGCATTAGATACTTATCGAAAATTAATTGAAAAAAATGAAGGTCTAGAACCACTAACTGAAAAACAACAAGAGGCACTAGAAAAAAGAATCAAAGAGATTGAATCACGAGAAGTTGTAGAAACAATTGAAGAACATGAACCAACAGAGATTCCTTGTGAAAAAAATAAGATTACAATTGGACCACCGACATTAACAAGATTTGAAAAAGCAAGAATTATGGGAGCAAGAGCATTACAATTATCACTAGGGGCACCACCATTTATTCCAATTCCAAAAACTGCAAGAATATCACTAGATATTGCAATGGAGGAATTAGAACAAAGAGTAATCCCAATCACTATTAGAAGAGTACTCCCAAATGGAGATTATCAAAACATACCAATCGATTATTTTGATTAAGTGAATCAATCGTCGATAAAACTTAATAGAACACAAAATTGCGAATTATTGAATAATGCTCATGGAAGAGATTAAGGAAGAATATGGTCAAGAGCAGATCAACAAATCTGAGGATACCATAATTTACATTCGAAACGACCCAGTTATGCAATCAGCTATAGAGCTCCTACCTATATTGGGAAATAAAAAGAAAGTAATTCTTAGAGCAGTTGGCAATTCAATTCCAAATGCAGTTGCAGTGGCAAATATCATAACAGAAAAGATGTTACATGGCAATTCCAAAGTTCAAAAAATAAAACTAGACACTGAAGCTGCGGCAGGCATTGGAAGAATGACTTCAAATATTGAAATTATTTTACTTAAAATCTAGTAAACGCTACCAGGACCTTTTAGAAGCATATTTTCGCATTCTTTGCAAACTTTTTCATCAATGTTTGATTCAAGATTGTGATGAATTTCACAAATCAACAAACTTGATTTGATGTAATTACAAAGACCAATAAATTTTGAAAGACTAGATGGAGTATATGCCATATCAGATGATAGACTATCAGTTAGTTCATTGATAAGAGTAGAAACTTGTTTTTCTGCCAAAAGTTTTGCAATTAAAGACGGATCACCACGTGTTCCACGGATGTAATTGCTTATAGCTGCTTGTGTGACACCAAGCATTTTTGAGATTTCATCTTCACGAACACTATGATCTTCTGCTAGTTTTTTAGCAAGAATTGCTCTTAATGCAGGAATCAATGTTTTTGATTCTATTTCTGCGGGAAGTAACATTAACACACAAAGTTTGGATAAGGGATTTAAAGTTTGCAATGAGTAAAGTTGCCTAAAGTGTAAATCAATCAATTCATTAGGCTAACCTATTTTAGTTTCAAAAATATAATTGATACATTGGAGAACATTTCCAAAAAATTGTATCAGATGTTAAAAGAATCATGTGAATCATGCAAGTCAAATACAATAGCATTGTCAGGAGGGTTAGATAGTACAGTAATAGCATATTTTCTGAAAGAACGAAAACCACAGGCAGTTGCAATTATAGCAAAAGACTTTGTTGCAAGTGATCTCACATATTGTCAGAGAGTTTCAAAGGAATTTAACATACCATTAACAATTAAACAAGTAAGCACTACAGACATTCTTAGTGCAATAGAAGAGACAGTAAAAATTCTAAAAAACTTTAACGACATAGAAATTCGAAATAACGTAGTGATGTATCTTGCAATAAAGTGGGCAAAGGAGCAAAACAGTACGGGAATAATAACAGGGGACGGAGCAGATGAATTGTTTGCAGGGTATAATTTTTTGATAAACAAACCAAAAGAGGAATTAGAAAAAGAGATTCAAAGAGTATGTTCTATAATGCATTTTCCAACTCAGAAAATAGGTAAAGCACTTGGAATTATGGTTGAATCACCATTTCTTGATGAAAAAATAATAGAGTTTTCAAAGACAATTCCAGTAGATCTCAAGATAAGAAACGAGGGAGAAAAAAGACACGGAAAGTGGATTCTTCGTAAAACATTTGAGAAAAACATACCAACACAAATTGTTTGGAGAGAAAAATCACCGATGCAAGACGGTTCTGGAACTGCAGGTCTTTCAAATTTATTTGATTCAGTGATAAACGATCAAGTATTTTTAGAAGATAAAAAGAAAATAGAAGAAACAGATGGAGTAATAATTAGAACAAAAGAATCCATGCATTATTACAAAATTTACAGGAATTTGTATGGAATACCAGAAAAACAAGGAACCAGTTCCTGCCCTTATTGTAATTTCAATATAGAAAATTCAAGATTTTGTCGTATGTGTGGCGCTTTTCCTATCTAGATATTTTTTTTCCATTTTTTTGGTTTTCGTATGAAAATTTTTCTGCACCCGTTGCAACAAAAAAAGAGTTTTTTCCCTTCATAATCATGTGTGACAGCTAATTCTTCAGCAAGTTCAATTCCACAAACAGGATCTACTGGCATAAATTTTTCACTGATCAATTCTATTTATAGATATGTAGAAAACGAGAGAAAGATCAAATTAGAAATTATGAGTGAATGATTTGCAGTATCTTCTTTGGAAGCATACCATAATCAGCATCAGGTTCTGAAACTACATACAAAATATCATCATTAATTAAAAAACTAATTGCCAATGCACGTTCTCTTGATGCTAACGCAAAATTTACACAGCCTAGCTGCTTATCGAATTCTTTTCTCATTGTTACTCTTAATGCAAGCTCCATTAACAGCATCTCAT
>JABFSW010000126.1 GCA_013140415.1 Nitrosarchaeum sp. | reverse complement strand
CATTCTCTTGGCTGCTGCATCTTCTTGATTATCTCCTGTTTGAACTGCTCCTTTTAGATCACCAAGCCATTCCCAACCATCTAATTTGTACAGTTCAATTCTTTTGAGTAGTTTTTTAGATCTTCCGATTAATCCATCATTTAGAACTCTTAATGCACCTCCTCTAACTCTATCCGTTTTGATACGAGTCATTCCTTTGTGGTTTACAACTTCAAAAGGATCTGTATCTACACCATCTAATTCTACAGGTAGATTTGATATAACATGTTCAATATCTTCATCTAAAATATGAAATTGGAAACTACTTGCTTCTCTTTCATAAATTCGAAGCTCTTCAACAAATCGACCAGTTTCATCATCAAAACAATTTGCCTGGTATTTTGACAAGCCAACTGCTTTTCGCACATGATCAGCAATGAGTATTGTTACTGCAGATTCAGTTCCTCCAGCTGAACGCATTGGTCCAGCAATAGATACAGAAAGATATTCACTGTTGTCTTTGTTTTTCTTTATCTTAACTTCACTAATTCCTTGTAATGGAGCAATTGTTACTCCCTCTGTAACTATAGCTAGTCCTACTCTAACTGCTAAATCTAATTTTTGTTCTAAAGTGGCATCAGTAAGTGAATACTTTCCTAATGCAATTTCTTTTGATATAATTAATGCAGTTAGTTCTTTTCCATTGATTTTTAATAATTCTCGTAAAGGTTCAGCAATATCAATATCATGCATTTTGGCAACTCGATCTGCTAAATCAAATGCAATTTTTGGCTCAATTATTCCAGAAGAGTCTACTAGACTGGATTTTGCTAAAGCTGCATGCTCAAAAATAGTATAGGTGTCCTTTGAAAGATTAGAATAATAATTAAGGTAATAATCTGGCATTTTAATACCACTAATGCGAGAAATAGCGTCATTTTCAGACATAATACAACCCTATTACTTGCTTCTTTGAATTGCTTTTGCTATTTCTGCTAGCTTCTTAACACTTCCACCTTTCTCTAGAAAGGTTCCAATAACTAGAGCATCTGCTCCCGCTTTAACTAGGTTGGTTGCAGTTTTGATATCTCTAATTCCACCACCCACTATCAGAAATCCATTAAAGGCTTTTCTTACTGTTTTAACCATCTCTGGTGTAACACTAGATTTTGCTCCTGAACCTGCTTCTAAATAGACAAATCTCATTCCAAGAAATTGTGCTGCAAGTGCATATGCTGCAGCGATTTTTGGTTTTTCAAATGGAATTCCTCTTGCAGAACCTACAAACCATGCGGAAGTTCCATCTCCAATAACCAAATATGCTGTTGGTAATGGTTCTAATCCAAATTTGAGAACACTTGGTGCTCCTAGTGCTTGTGCTTGAGTGATAAAATATGGATTTTCTGAATTCATCAGTGAACTAAAAAGAATTGCATCTGCATCAGGCACTACTCCAGTAACGTTTCCAGGAAAGAGAATAATTGGTATTTTGATGCCTTTTTTGATACCTTTGACTACCTGAGCCATTTCAATTTGATCCGTTGCGGATGAACCGCCTACCAGTATAGCAGATGCTCCTATCTTTTCAACATCTTGAGCAAGTTTTCGTGAAGATTCTAACTTTGATACTTCAGAATCAATTAGTACAAACAATAATGCATTTTTCTTTTTTAGTTCAGATTTTAGGAATAATTCAACTTTTCCAGTCATAACAGGGGTTTGTAAATGACTCTTTAAAGTTTAATTGTAGTAAGGTATACAGATTTGTATAGCTATGGTAGAGTTTGAAAAATCTAATTTTAATAATATTATTCATCAAATCATCAAAAAATCATTATTTACTGAACGACAAATTGAAATTATTTTAAATCAGAAAGATCTTCTAAACTCTAAATTTACTATTACTAAAGGCGCGTATTACAGACAAGTTGGTCAGTCTAGAGACAAATTAATAGCATTATTTTATTCAATCATAGTTTTACGTGGTTTAGGCATACTTTTACCTGATGATATTGATGTGATATCAAAACTCTCTGAGCAGATACGTGTGATAAATGAGAGTGATATATTCCCTGAAAGAGAAGATGAAGTCATCAATGTGATTGATAGATTGATACGTCAGGCATGTAATGTGTGATATTATCATTTAGAGTTGTATTATATGATTGAATTTTTTGTGATGTGGAGTGTGTTTTTGTTAATCTAAAGTGTGAAATAATATTATTCAATCACGATAAATCACGATGTATGAATAGTTTTTGTGATGTTAATAGAAATTCCTGATCCCGAAGTAATTCTAGGTGTAATAATTTCATTTGTTATAGGTTTGGTAGGCTTGTATAGTTACTACAAAATACGTCCATTCATCAAAACTAAGAGTGAGATAGTAGATTCATCACAGTTGGAGCGATTAGAATATTATGAAAGACAGTTAATTGATATGAAAATACGCCTAGATGCAATAGAGATACAAGGTTTTGAACAAAAAACTGAAGATCCTAATCTAGAATTAAAGCAGTTCCTAGAGAAATTAGCTAAAAATAATCAAGTTGTAGGAAAACCTGTTGAGCCTCTAATAAAGACAGAAATTATGAATAAAGAGGAGTCTGTTTCTATTCGTATGCCTAATTTAGATCATAATAATGCAACAGACTATGTGTTGCATCTAATCACAAACAAAGCTATGACATCACGTGATATACAAATCACATTAAAGCGAAGTAGAGAGCATACTTCAAGATTAATGAAGAAATTATTTGAAGATGGTTATGTTCAAAGAAACACCAATACAAAACCATATACTTATTCTATTACAAAAAAAGGAAAAGAAAAGATAGAAATGATACAAGTCAATTCTATAATTGTATAATCAATTTCTGTTAGTTTCACAGATTAGTTTTAGTCTATTTTATCAAAAAACAGCTAAGATAAGGCAGTTTTTATTATTTTTTAATAAAATATAAAAATATTAAATTATATATATTATTAAATTATAATAGCATTATGTCAGTACAAGAAAATGAGGTACTAGTAAAAATCACGTCTGCAGGAACCATTTCCATTCCAAAACAGTTTAGAAAATACATGGATATTCAGAAGGGAGAATATGTCAAAGTAATCTTAGGTAAGGATCGCCTTATAGTACGAAAAATTACAATTTCTTAATTTATTGTTGTTTTTGACTAAGTTTTATGGCCTGATATGTCCATTCACGACCAGTTCTAATTCTATCCATCTTACCTTTAGTAGAGAATCTGGACAAATATGTAGAGATTATACTAAGTTTAACAGGCTCGTTATATTCGTCTTCATATTTTTCAAGTATGTTTGTAGATGTGAACTTTCCCATCGGGAAGAATTTATCTACAATATGCCATATTTTTGAGCCTATTGAATCCATATTAGTGGTCTCTTGTTCTTCTTCTATGTTCATTAAATCCATCATTTCAAATATTTTTAGAACCTTTTCTCGAGTAACATTACCCTCTAATTTGATGTCATATCGTGCTCCATCAGTATCTTCCATATCAATTCGAATACGTTTCTTAGCCATCTTTGAGATCTATGAGGATCTAGTGTTAACAGTTCAATTGATCCCAGAATATTTGTTAACTAGGAGGTTTGTTAACATTGACTGCCTAAGCCATGCCTAGTGTATTTTTTGTTATTAACAACGTCAATAATTATACCATATTCTCATCCCCCTTAACTCATGCCTGGAATGGAAATAAAGGGGTCTATTTTGGGATGTTCACAATGTTAACACCAATCTTAACGCCTGGAATGGAAATAAAGGGGTAAAAATAACCTTTTTGGAAGTTTTCTTAACAGGAAATTAACAATTTGTTAACATTAGGTTTGGTTTAGATTAAACCCACACACCTTCCTTTCCACTCTATCTTTTTCTTTATTTTTTTTTTATTGGAAATCTAAAATCTAACCAAAAATAATTAATTACAAACTAAACTAGAATAACTATTCTCTTCTTTACTCTCTAAATTTAATTATCATTATGTTACTATTGAGTAGAAACATAGGTGTGTGAGTATGTCTGATCCAATTGATAGATTAC